>CAMWUV010000028.1 GCA_947177535.1 uncultured Mycoplasma sp. | reverse complement strand
TGCTTAATAAAATTCTAAAAAATTAATTAAATAATTAAATTTAAATATTAATATTTTGTTATTTTTGTTTTAAAAGAAAATAAAAAAAAATCAGAAATATAAATTTCTGATTTAAATCTATTAATTATCTTCTTGTTGCACCCATTATTCTTAAAATACTTCATAAAAGAAGCATCAAGTTAACTAACATTTGAAAACCAATAAAAAGACCAACCTTTAAATTCAATTCATTAGGTAAATAAAACTTGTCCATATTTTGTGCTAATCAAAGATTGTAAGTTAACATTAAAACAGAAAGTAAACATGAAATTCCACCTGTTACTAATAAAATAATTCTTTGTGCTTCTTCACTTATTCCAAATAATGATCAAAAAAGAATAACTAAAAAAGCAGCTAAAGCAATTCCAAATGAAGCAAAAATTAATTTTGATAAAGTAACAGCACTTTTAATAGAAATTAATTTAGATATAGCAAATGTACCTATAAAAATTATTCCAACAAGTGCAAAAGCTGCCATTATTAAAGTTAGTCCATCAAATTCAAAAATAAAATTAATATAAGAAAATAAAGAACCAAAACCAACTGCATATGAAGTAGTGTAAATAAAAATTGTTGTAATAGCATAAGCTAAAGATGCTTTATAAACCCTAAAACTTCAAACTAATGAAAGAATTGATCCAATTACAAGTCCAATAACTGCAAGAGTTAAAATTATATACGCAACATTAAAATTATTAGCATAATATGCATTTTCCAATATTGGATTAAAAACTACATATTCTAATAAAAAACCTAAAGCTGCAACATATAAAAAACCTATTCCTGCAGTTAGCATTCCAACATTTAAAACAGAAATTTGTTTTTTATCATATTTTTGCTTTATAGTTTTGTAACCTTCTACTTGAGAATATTGACTATTTCCAGTAGAAGCAAAATAACCTTTATTATTCATGACATTTCCTTTCTTTATTATGTTTTTATTATATCCAATATTAACTAATTAATAAATATGATAAAAATATCTGAATAATTTAAATAGCAATAAATAAAATAATAAAGAAAATAGCAATTGCTATAGTAGCAAAAAAAGATCACAAAAATATATAAAAAAGTTTTCTGTTTTTATCATTTTTTTGGATTTTTGAAAAAGATTGATCAATTGGTAAAATAGATGAAATAGTTTCTCTGTCATTAGTACGATAAAAAGCATCTTTAAAAGAAAAAATTTTATCTTTAACGTTATTTATAATTTGATCTTTTTCATCAACCATTAATTGAATTCAATTTTTAATTTTTTCTAATTCAATATATTTTGGATCTTGTTTATACCAACTAAGTGATAAGTTTCCTTGTTGGTCAAAAGAAGGTTCCATATCAATTTCATTTCTTACAGAATCAGCTTTACTTAATAGTTCATTAAATTTATTATTTTTAGCTGTGTCTAAATAATTTTTTACAGAAACAACATAACCATCATCATTAGTTCAATTGCTTGTAAAATCAACAAATAACTTAGAACTAAAATCATTGATTAATAAATTTTTATTAATTTTTGAAATAGATTTTTCTATTTTTTTTAATTCATCACTTTTTGAACTACGACGAATAAAATTAGAATAATCATTTTTTATTTTTCTTCGGTATTGTTTGTATTTTTTAACCCTTGTTTCAAAATTATTATTTTCTTGGATCATTATTTTATTCTCTATTCTTTGATTTTATTTTACTTTTAACATGTAACCCAAATGAGCCATTTGCTGTATATACTAAAACTAAATTAGGTACAAACATTTCAATTAATTTATCTTTAGAAATTTTAAAAGTTTTTAAAATTTTTGAACGAATATATTCAGCTTTTTTATTATCTATTTTATTGTTGTAAAAAACTACATAATCAGGATTTGTAAAAATTTCATTACCAAAAACTTTTTTGAACTGATTAATTATTTTTTCAACTGAAGTTTCAAAACTTTTAACAATTCCACCTAATTTATTTTTAATATCAAAATTAATAACTGGACGAGTTTTTAAAGCATTTAAAATTTTTGATAGACTTTTTGGTACTCTACCACTGCTTACAAGTGGTGATCAGTTTTCACAAGTAAAAGAAGTAAAATTATATTTATAATATTCTTTACAATAAGATACTACTTCATCAAAATTTTCACCATTATTTATTTTTTCTTTTGCTAATTCAACCATTTTTTTAATAGCAAATCCTATTTCTTTTGTATCAATAACAAAAACCTTATCTTTGTATTCTTCTTCTAAATATTTAATATTGTCATAATAGCTTGATAGTCCAGAAGAAACAGTAAAAATCATAATCTTGTCATAAGATTCTAAAAGTGTTTCTATTTCAACTATCACTTTTCCTGGAGAAACAGCACTTGTTTTAAAAAAATTTCCTTTATTAAATTCATCTAAAATTTTTTCACTAGTTAATATTTTATTATTATCAATGTATTCAACATTTTGTTTATCAGTAATATTAAAAAATACTTGCTTAGTATCATTACTTATAATTTCTTCTTCATACAAGCCAATTGATGAATCAACAATGTAACCAACTTTGATATTTTTGTTCATAAAACTCACTCACTACATAATTCTATCTAGTATTTTATTCAATATTGTTTAACTAAAATTATCACATTTTTTTAAATAGTGTCATTAATTTTATATTAAAAATTTATAATTAATTAAGTATTAGTCAAAAATAAACAAAAATATGAATCAAAAAAATAAACTTAACAATACTGCTGGGCAAATATGTTTAAAAGCAGTGAAAAAATTTCTAGATAATGATTTTATAAATGCTGGATGCTGAGTAACAGAAAATGGATTTTATATTGAATTTAACTCTTCAAAATCTATTTCTTTAAATGATTTTCCAAAACTTGAAAAAGAAATAAAAAAAATTATTTCTTCAGGGGACAAAATAGAAATTTTAACAAATGGTACCTTTGAATTAAACAAATATCAAAAGCACATTAAACACGAAAATAAGAATGTTAAATTTATTAAAATTGGAAATAATTTTGAAAGTCTTTCTAACTATGAAATAGAAGATAATGTAAACAAAATAAAATTTTTTGAACTAGTAAACACTGGTGGTAGTTACTGACAAAATAATTCTAATTTAGATCAACTAACTAGAATATCAGGTATTTGTTTTTCAACAAAAAAAGAATTAGATGATTGAAAAATAAGTGTAGAGGAAACAAAAAAAAGTGACCACAGAAAAATAGGACAAGATATGGAAATTTTTACATTTAGTAATGATATTGGTCAAGGATTGCCGATTTGATTACCAAATGGAGAAACAATAAAAAGGGAAATTAAAAATTTTTTAAAAGATGTTTTTTCTAAAGAAAAATTCTTTTATGTAGATACTCCAATTTTAGGCAGCAAAGAACTTTACATAAAGTCTGGTCATTGAGAACACTACAAAGAAAATAATTTCCCTCCAATGGAAATAGATAATGAAACTTTTATGCTAAGACCTATGACTTGTCCTCACCATATCACTCTATATAATTTAAAACCTCATTCATATAAAGAATTGCCATATTATATATGCGAAGATTCAAAATTACATCGTTATGAATCATCTGGTGGACTAATAGGACTTGAAAGAGTAAGAAGCATGGAATTATTTGATTGTCATGTCATAGCTGCTACTAATCAAATAGAAGATGTTATTTTAAAACTTAATGAAATTTTAATTTTAGTTCATAAAAAAATGAATATAAAAATAGATCGTGTGGATTTATCTTTAAGAGATCCCAAAGATAAAGTTAAGTATCACAATGATGAAAAAATGTGAAAATCTTCTGAAAATCAATTAAGACAAATTTTAAAAAAATTAAACTATAAAAATACAATTGAGATTGAAGGAGAAGCTGCTTTTTATGGTCCAAAAATAGATTTCCAAGCTAAATCTAATCTAGGAAAAATTATTACAATTTCAACAATTCAATTAGATTTTTTATTACCTGAAAGATTTAATATAACTTACATTGATGAAAAAAACCAAAAACAAAGACCTGTTTTAATTCACTTTGGAGTAATTGGAACTTATGAAAGATTCATTGCAACTTTATTAAGTCAAACAAAAGGAAACTTACCTCTATGACTTTCTCCAGTTCAAGTTCAAATTATTCCTGTAAATAATAAAATTCATTTAGATTACTGTAATAAAATAGCAAAAGAATTAGAAAATGAAAAAATAAGAATTAAATTAGATGATTCAGATGAAAGACTATCTAAAAAAATAAGAGATGCACAAGTTTCTAAAATTCCTTATCAACTAGTAATTGGTGATAATGAAGTTAAAAATAAAACTGTTAGCTATAGATTATATTCACAAAATGATGTTAAAACTGAATCTTTAAATGAATTTATCAAAAAATTAAAAAATCAGTTATAAAAAAATAAATATTTAAAAATATAAAAAATACCCAAAAATAACTTTGGGTATTTTTTATATAACTAATTAACTAAATAATCACTAGAATTAGTTTTTAAAATATTAAAATAACACAACAATTAAAAGTTAATCTAAATGCAAATAAAAAACTATTTTTTAATTGTTAATTCATTATTTAAATTATTAGTTTGTTTTCTATGTTTTCAAAATAAAAATGAAAATAATATAGCAAAAATTAAGGTTACTCCAACAACTCCAGATGCAATAATTCCAATTTTTTCACCATCATTGTTATTTATTACAAAACCTGGTTTTGTTAAACCAGAAGGATCAGAAGAATCAGGTGGAAGAGGGTCAACGTGAACAAAAAAATCTTTATAAACTGCATTAATTGATAAAGAATTTCTTGGGAATCCTGAAGGAAATCTATCTGAAGGTAAATTTATTTCAACTGATAAATTTCCTAAATCATCATTAGGAGTCATTGTAATTCAATCATCATTAATCACTAATACATTATTGTCTTTATCTAAAATGTTAACATCCAAGAAATAACTTTTTATTTGTGCTTTAGTTATTGCTGATGGTTCAGTAACTTCTTTAATTTCATTGATTTTATTAATTTTGTCATTAAAACCCATATTTACCATATCAGTTGTAATGAATTTAAAGATAAAATCTTTTTGCATAGAATATCCATAAATATTTACTTGAAATAAATAATTTACACTACCATTTTGAACACTATCTCCAAAATTATTTGTATGATTTATTTCAACTTGCAAAGTAATAATCCCAGATTGATTATCTGAATTTAATTTTGAAATTGATATAGTGTCACTAATATTTGAAGTATTTAATGAAGAAAGTATTCCTTTTAAATCACTTTGAGTAATGCTGCTTGGCATTTTTTCTTTAAATATTTTATTAGTTTCTATTTGCTGAATTAAATTTTTATTTTCTACACTTAATTCAGAAAAAGTAATAGTGCTATCTTTAGTAGGTGTATAATAGATTTCATTACTTTTTTTAGACAATCATAAAGGATCAGAATTTTGTGGTTCTTTTACCATATAATAGTTATCATTAGAATAAGATTCAAAACCAACAGAATACAAATTATATATGTTATTTTCTTTTTCAAAATTACTTCCAGTAAATACTAAAGTAGTACTAGTTGAAAAATTGTAGTATCCCATTTTACATAAATAACTATTTGTACTTGTTGAATTAGCTGAATTAACTATTGGTGCTCCAAAACTAAAATATACAAGATTGCTTTCATCATCATATCCAAAACTATCTCATTTTCAAGACTTTGCTTCTATTTTTTCATTATCTTGAAAACTACTATAATCATTTTGTGTAACAACTATATTACCAGTAAAACCTTTACTTGATTTAGTTGAAAATTTTGTTCCATTTGCTGAAAATAAAGTATAAGAACTAGAGAAATGTCAGTAAGAATCTTGTAAAAGAAATAAATATACTTGATCAGGATTTGTAGAATTTTCTAAAATAAAAACTCTTTTATATAAATCATCAAATTCTGGATATTTATCTAAATCACCAATACATCCTCATCTATATCCTGAATTAGCATAACTAATAATATAAGGACTGCTAGCACTAGTTATATCATCATTTAAAGGAGTAATATAGTAACTAAAACTATAATTATCTTTTTGAGCAAAAGTCTGTGTTTTTGTTTCATAAACAGTAAATGAAAAAGTTTTTTGATTTTTAATAGAAGACAAATAATAACCATAATTTATCCCATTTTTTCCTGGATAAATTCCTATAAGATAGTCATTAAGAGGTTGTTTATTTGCTTCAGCTAATGTTGGTAAACTAATAGATAATTTTCTATCATAAAAACCAGTAGTTTTTACTCCGTATTTAAAAATCTTTGTTGTTTTATCAACATCGGCCTTTTTTCCACCTGAAGTAACAATTACTTCATTTGATGAATTAAAAAAAATAAAAGAAGATTTATCACTTACTTTAGTTATTATTTGATTATCTTTTAAAAATGCATCATTTGGAATATTAATATTACCAGTATAAATATCAATTGCAAAAACTACTTGATTTACTTTTGTTTTATCACCAAACAACACAAATAAAAGTCCACTACTTTTTTGGTAAGTATAATAAGTTATTCTATAAGCACCAATATTATTAACTTTTAAATAATTTGAATAGTATTGTTTAATTAAAGGATTTTTTGTAAGGTTACTACTTCAAAGTAATAATCCACTGTAAGTTGTGTAAGTCAAAGTAGTATAATCCTTTGTCATTCCAACAACTGCATTATTTACATTAACAGGAGCAATATTGTTATCTTCATATGAAACTATATAATCCGATAAACTTTTAATTGATCCTTCAGCTACAGGAAAAGAATCTTCAAAGTTTATTGAAGTATCAGAAATTGATGAATTTTGATTGTTAGATACTTGAACTATTGAGTTTTTACTTGTGTCTACAAAAAACACACTATAAGAAGCTAATAATGGTAATGTAAATAATGAAAACAATAATTTCTTTTTTTTATTTTTAAACATAGAAAATTAAAACCTCAATTAAATTAAATATGAGTTGGTTCAAATAATAAATCTTAAGTAAACTACCTTAATTTATATAAATTCTGCTAAAGCAAAATATCCTTATAATTAAGTTTATTAAAATAAAAAAATAAAATTTAATTTTACAAAATATTTTTACAAAAAAATGTAAATTTTAAAAAATCTACTCTTTTTTTGTTTTTTTTGATATAATCTACAACTTTTATAAAAATCTTTTAATTTATATATTTAAAAAAATTATAATA
>CAMWUV010000027.1 GCA_947177535.1 uncultured Mycoplasma sp. | reverse complement strand
TCATAAACATTTTTTAATTTAATCTAGATTTTAATTGCACAAAAAATATTAAAATTTGCAAATTTATTTAAATGTGTGATTTATTTATAAAAATAAAACTAAAAAATACCTACATTAATTATTGCAGGTATTTTTTTATTACTATTGTTGAAAGTTATTGTTAGGATCTAATTCAGAAACATATTGATAATCTTGGTTTTCTTCAATTGGTTGTTCATAAACATTATTATCATCAACATTATCAAATTGTTCATAATTATAATCTTGATTTTCATAATATTGGTTGTCATCATAATAAACTTCAGATGTTTCAGGTTGATTTATTCCCATTGCTTGTAAAGATTCATTAGATAAAGTTAATTCAAGCTCTTGACTATATTGCTCATCTTCAAACAATCTACCATCTGGAGCTACATAAACTTTTACTTCTTTAATAACTTCAATTGGAACTGTAATTTCTTTATAAATAGTAACAGGTGGAGCTTCTTTAACAACTTCAACTGGGACTTCTTTAACTGTAGAACTTGTAACAATTTGATTTCTTAAACAAATGTCTTGAACCAAATTTGGTGGCAAGTTTTTAATAATAGTTTCAATTTCATAATCTGGTAATTCAGAAATAACAAGATTTAATACATCAGTTGGAACTTGTTGAATAACTTCTTTTGCAATTTCATAAGGTAATCCAACTAAGACATCAATTAGTAAATCTAAAGAAACTTCAGAAATAATTTCTGTTACTTGGTTTGTTGGTACTTCTTGGATAATTCCTTGAACTTTTTCAACTGGAACTTCTTTAACAACTTCTTTAATTACTTCATATGGTACTTTAACTTCTCTAACAATTTCTCTAACAACTTCAACTGGAACTTCTTTAATAATTTCTTTGACAACTTCAGAATTTGAACCTTGTACAACTTCTTTTACATCATCTATAGGAATATTTTTAACAGCATCTAAAATTAAGTATTGTGGCAACTCATTAATTATTTCTTTAATTTCATTAGCAGATCTTTCTTTTAGTGCAGCTTTAATAACTTCTGTTGAAATATATGAAGATTGGTTATTTGGATCTTTAATAATTTCTTTAACAACTTCAACTGGAACTTCTTTAATAATTTCTCTAACAACTTCAACTGGAACTTCTTTAACTACTGAAACTTCTTTAGTTGTTGTTATTGTTGGTGATTGTAATGAAACTCCCACTATTTCAGAAATAACTTCTGGTGATAGTTCTTTAATAACTTCACCTATTAAATCAAGTGGTACTTCACTAATAATTTCTTTGATTTCATCAAGTGATCTTTCACGAATTGAATTTTTAATTAACTCAGTAGTAATTGGTTTATCAATTTCAATTTCTTTTACTACTTCTTTAATAATTTCTACTGGGATTTCTCTAACAACTTCAACTGGAACTTGAACTTCTTTAATGATTTCTTTAATAGTTTCTTTTGGGACTTCTTTAACGATTTCTCTAACTATTTCTTTTGGAACTTCCACTTCTTTAATGATTTCTTTAACAACTTCAACAGGAACTTCTTTAATGATTTCTCTAACTATTTCTTTTGGAACTTCAACTTCTTTAATGATTTCTTTAACTACTTCAACAGGGACTTCTTTAATTATTTCATAAGGTACTTTTATTTCTTTTAAAATCTCTACTGGGATTTCTTTTAGAACTTCTTTTACTCTCTCAACTGGAACTTCTTTAACCACTGGAACTTCTTTAATAATTGGAACTTCAACTTCTCTGATTACTTCATAAGGTACTTTTATTTCTTTAACTACTTCTTTAATAGTTTCTTTTGGAATTTCTTTAATAATTTCAACTGGGACTTCAACTATTTCTTTAATGACTTTGTCATTCTTGTTATTAATGTATTGTTGACTAGTAGAAGAAAAATTGTTAACACTTGTATTAAATACTTCTTTTGAGTGATTATAAATATCTGTATTTGTTACTCTAGATTCATAATTTGAAAAATTATCTGCAAAGTTCAAGTTTCTCAAAGCTTCAGAAATAAAAATATTTAAATCCATTTTACGACTTAATAAATACATATAGTCTTTTTCAGATAATTTTTTGTTTTTTAAAAGATATTCAATTTCTTTAATATCTTTTTTATTTGATGCTATTAAATCTTCAATGACTTTTTTTGAATGTAACTTATTTACTAAAATATCTTCAATATCTGCTAATTCATATTCCAAGTTTTGAATTTTAACTGAAAACTCTTTTTTTTCATACAAAAGGTTAGTATTCTTCTTTTTCTCATTGAACACCTTAATTTGTTGATGAATTTTTTTAGATCGTTCAATCAGTTTTTTTTCTAGTTCTAATTTAGTTTCTTCACTATATTTGAAATTATTCATAATAAAAAGTACCTAATATAACTAATATTAATTTTATCAATTTATTATAATAAACTCAAATAGTATAAATTATTATTATATATCAAAAATACTTAATATTTAAAAAATAAAATTATTTTATTAATAAATTTATGGCATAAAAAAAGCAGGACTCCCGATTACGCCCTGCATAAAATTCTTCTTAAAGAAATTAATGTCAAATCCACATTTTCCAAAAATTAATAGATTTTACCATTCCTAAAAGTCGAATCAGTTTTTATGCGCTTACCACATTTATCAATTCAGAATCTAAACTTTTTTTCACATTTTACTTTCTAATATTTTTAAAACCTTAATTTCACTTTCCATACTTTGCTACTGGTCAACATAGCATTTCTTTAATCACAAAATTTACAGCTTAACTTTTTTAGATTTTAAAGGTTAGTTAAAAATTCAACTTATTCTAAATTTTTATTATTTAAATAACCGCACAATTAAATTCTACAAAATTTTATAATCAATTTCAAAATAACTTATAAACTAAAAACTTTAATTTACAAATACTCAATAATTTCAAAATCAATTTTTCTTGTTTCTTTGCTAGCACCAATTACTTTGATTTTTACTTTTTGACCCAAAGAAATAATTCTTTTTTTATTTTTACCAACAAATGTTAAATTATCTTTATTGAACATATAAAAATCATCTTTAATGTTCATTGGTTTTACTAAGCCTTCAATAGTATTTTCAAGTTGTACAAAAATTCCAAAACTAGTAATATAACTAACAAAACCTTTATATGATTCACCTATTTTTTGTTCCATATACTCAGCAAATTTCATTGCATTAACTTCTCGTTCAGTTTCAACTGCTACAATTTCTGTTTTGTTAGCTATTTCACAAAAAGTATCTAAATTTTGTAAAACATAATTTTTTTGTTCATTTGTAAAATTATTTTTTTCATGAACAAACATTTTTAATAAATAATGAACTATTACATCAGCTAATCTTCTAATTGGCGAAGTAAAGTGAGTGTAATTATTTATGGATAATCCAAAGTGACCAATATTGTGAACTTGGTATTTTGCTTTTGCCATTGTTCTTAACAAAATCATATTTATTAATTCTTTATTTGGGTTATTTTTGTTATTTTTTAGTCACTTAGAAATAGTATTGGGTTTTCATTCTTTAATTGAATTATCAAAAACAAAACCAATTTTTTTAGCTTCAATTTTAAAAGCTTCAACTTTTAATTCATCTGGTCTGTCATGAACCCGATAAACAAAATTTGAAGGGGGATTTGATTCATTAAATTTTATTGTGACAGCTTCATTAGCTGCAACCATAAAATTTTCAATCATTTTTTGGGCTTTACCACTTTCTTTTACAACAATTTCTTTAATTTTTTCTTTTTCATCCAAAATAATTTTTGGTTCTAAAATTTCAAAATCAATGTAACCATCTTTTTCATGTTTAGCACTTAAATATTTATCCAATTCAGCACATGTATCTAACATTTGATAAATTTTGCTATGAATTTCTGGATGCTTTTGGTTTGTTGCAAAATAATGGTTAACATCATCATATGCAAACTTGTGCTTTGAATTAATAATTCCACTATAAACTTTGATATTTAAAAAATCTCCATTTTTATCAATATCCATTTCACAAATCTGAGCATATCTTTTTTCATATGGATTAAGTGAACAAATATTATTTGATAATTTGTGTGGCAACATAGGAATCACTTGGTTAACTAAATAAATTGATGTTCCTCTTTCTAAAATAGTGTTTCATAATTTAGAATGCAATTTAACATAATAACTAACATCAGCAATAGCAACATATAGTTTGTAACTACCATCATTGTTTTTCATAACACAAATTGCATCATCCATATCTTTAGATGTTGGTGGGTCAATAGTAACAAAATTAATGTGAGATAAATCTGTTCTTTTTTGATCTTCAGTTTCAGAAAAATTAAAATTTATTGATTCAGTTTCTTTAATTGCTTCATCACTAAAATCAGGTTCAATTCCTTTGTCATAAACAATTGAAATAATATCTGTTCCAACATCATCAATGTGACCTAAAATTTTTCATGGTTCACAATAAATAGCATCATTTGTAACATTTGCTATTTTAAATAAAACTTTACTGCCATTAACTAATTTTTCTTCATAATCATTAACAATAATTTTTAAAATAATTTTTTGATCATCTGGTTTGACTTCTTCAATTTTTTTACCATCCTTATCTTTTCTAACAAAATAAGAACCAGTAAAAAAATCCCTGTTTCTTTCAATTATGTTTAAAACTACTCCATCTTTTAAATCATCATAAGTTGGGTTTTTATCCATTAAACAAATTGAAACAATATCACCATTTAATGCTGAATTTAAATTTTTTTTGTTAATGTATGCAAAAGATTCTTTTTGGTTATCTAGCTTAAAAAAACCATCTCCTTTTGAATTTAAAATGATAGTCCCTTTAAATGTTTGACTATCTAGCAAAGGACCATTTGTATAACCTAAAACTATTTTCCCATTATTAAGTTTTTCTAAATAATGATTGTCAATTAAATAGTTAATAGCAGAAATAACAACTTTTTTATTAGAAAAATCAATTTTTTTTACTAAAATTTGTAACGGAATTGGTCGGTTATCTTTTTGAATAAAGTCCATAATCTTTTTTTCTAATGGACTTAAACTATTATTTTCTCTTTTAAACATACAAATAATTAACTGGAAGTAAACTTAATAATTAAACCAATTGTAATCAAAACAAAAACCAAAACAAATAGAACAAATTGTAACATCTTTACAACACCTCTGTCCTTTGTTTTTTTAAACAATTCAATGTCATTACCAGACATTGGAGTGATTCCACCAGTATTTCCATGACCTGATAATAATAAAGCAATAATAAATGCTACAATTGCTAGTACATAAAAAATAATTTGTAATGCATCCATAGTTTTGTTTATTATCCTTTTATTATTTCAAACATAAAGATATTATAAATTAAAAATTCATAATAATAAGGTAAATCTTTATTTTGTTTTAATAAAAAATAAATCATAAATATACTAAAATGCTTTTTAAACATTTTCTTTTTTTAATTTATTAAATTTAAAAGCAGTAAAAAAACACTTTTTAAGAAAGTGTTTTTTAAATAAATGTATTAATCTTTTTTATGCATTATTACACTTTTAGAGCAATAAAAAAATCTTGTGATGTACCAACACATTTCTTTTTGAACTTTGATTCTAAAGAAAAATATATTTAAATACATAAAAACAGCAAATAAATAAACCCAACAATTATTCAATTTACACCTGAAAATTTTAAATTTTCAGATTCAATTTGTTTGGGAAAAGTACCATCAGTTTAAGTAGGACTTGTAACAAAAGTGTTTTATATCCCACTTTATTTTTTATTTGACTCCTGATTGTAAATCACCAAATAATTCTTTAACTATTTGGTAGAAATAGTTTTTGTTTTTTTAATTCTTTGTTTTTTTCTAAACAAAAATATTTTTAGCAGTCATACCCATTAAATTGTATGTAGAACCAATTGCTCCATAAATTCCTAAAGTTGTTGCTACTATTAAAAATTCATCTACTCCAAATAAGAATGTTTTGTCAGAACATTTAGCAATTAAATGTTCTAGTATGAACAAATCTGGAGAACTATAATTTAGCACCAACTACATTTTTCATTTGTAATAGTTCAACAAAGTTATCTAAACTAATGTTTACCACAGTTAAAACTGGTAAATAGTAAATCAAAAGAGGTAGGTCAGTAAAACTTGCTATTAATTAATAATATTTTTTAATGTCAGCAAAGCCAAATCCATAATAAAAAGGAGTTACTGCACAATTCCATGATATTCAAATTATTTTGCGTCTTTTGCAAGTTTTTTAATTTCAAAAAATTTAATCCACCAATTTGTGCAACTAATTGTGTGTTTGCTTTTAATTTGTTTTTAACAACATTAGCAACAACTTTCATTACTAGAATTCTTTCTTCATAGCCCATTAAAAAGCTTCGTCAGTTGATCCACAAACATAAAGACCATCAATATTTAATTTACTTACTTCAAATTCAACAATCTTTTCTAATTGTTCAACATTAACTTTTCTGTTTTTATCAAATGGAGTAATTAATGCTGAAAAAAATCCTTTAAATTTTTTTCCATTTTTTCTCACTAACTTATTTATTTGCCTTTCTAAATATGAGATATAAATATCTAGCTTGTAATTAATACAAAGCTAGATATTTATATGTATGGTTTAAAATCAATAGTTTTAATTTATTTCATAAAACTTTATAAATAAAAAGTTAATTTTCAATAATCATAATATTAATTAAAATTTTGATCTACTTTAAAAACTAAAAACATTATTTCAAATTTAAAAATAACACAAAACGGACACATACACACTGTGGTATTTTAATAATCCACAAACAAAAAAGAAATAATAACCTTAATAAAATAATGTTTTTTAATTTAAAGCAAACATTAAAAATACATTAAAATTACTTTTATCTATATTTGTATTTACCATACAAATACATATTAAATAAGTAAATAAAATAATTAAAAAATTTTGCATTAAAACCTAAAGAATGGGAATTTTTCTCATTTTTTAGGTTTTTGTTTTCTAAAAAAAATAAAATAAGTAACTCAGATAATAACATTTTATTAAGTAGTTAAAATTTTTAGATAAAATGCAGTAAGTGTTATAAGGAAAGTTTATTATGAAAGAAATTTTTGAAGAATGTTTAAATAAAATTTTAAGCAATGTATATGAAAAATATTTAGAGGAAAATGAATATTTTTATAAAAATTTAATTATTGGTATCAAACATTTAGAAAAATTTTCACTTTATCTTTTAAATAATTTTAATATAAGCATAAGTGATAAACCATGGTAC
>CAMWUV010000026.1 GCA_947177535.1 uncultured Mycoplasma sp. | reverse complement strand
GAAATTGAATATGAAGACAATGAAATTTTTAAATCTTTGACTTCTTTTGAAACAAAAGATTACGATAAAATTTCTCCTAAAAATAAAAAAGGGATAGAATTAATTTCTGACAAAGAAAAATTACATGATTTGTTTACTAAAGAAAAAAATAATTAGTTAAATTAATTTTGAAATTTTTCTGTATCTTTAACTGTTTTTTTAATTTTAAAATTTTCTATTTTATTTCTTATTGTATTTAAATGTTTTTGAACAATTGTTTCTGCTTTATTTCTTATTTTTAGTGCATCTTTTTCTATGTTTTCAGAAAGTTTTGTAATATCTCTAATACCATCTTCAGTATGTCTTAAACTATTTGATAAAATTTCATTTTTTAATAGTTCAAAATCATTTAATATTTTTTCTTTTTCTTTAAAATTAATTTTTTCTCTTAAAATATCACCTTTTTTAATTCATATATATCTAACTATAGATAAAAATGTTATGAAATATTGAGGTCTTGTTATAAACATATTTTGATACTTTTCATCTGGAGCTTTTTTAATATAAAATGTTTCATTAGGTTCCAGTTCAGAAATTAGAAGTGCAAATTCAGAGGAATTATTTTTTCTATCCATTTCTAATTTTTCAAAATAATCTTTATTTTTTTTATTTGTTTCAGTATGTGATTTTTGTGTTTTTGCTTCAATTGTTATTTTTCCCAATGTTTGATTAGAACTGTCAAATACAGAAAAAATAAAGTCTGGTTTATGACCTCCAATTACTTGGTTTGCCTTTTCTAATTTACAGCCATCAATTAATCCAAATGTTTGATTATATTCATTTTGAATTCAATTTTCTAATTCTTCACCTATTACTTTTGCATTAGATGATTTATTTCTTTCTATTTCATCTATTTTGATTTTATGTTCATTTTCAAGGTTGATTATTTTTTCTTTATTTTCATTTTCCAACTGATTTATTTTATTTTGGTACTTAAGTTCTCATTCATTTTCTTTTTTCTGTAATGAATTTTCTTTTTCTAAATCTGCTTTTAAAATTTTTTCATTAAGTTCATGAATTATCTTATCTTTTTCATTTTTAATTTTTAATATTTCATTTTCCTTATCTTTTTCAAATGTGCTAATTTTATTTTCTAATTGATGAATTTGTTCTTTATTTTCATTTTTTGTTTTACTTATTGCTAGTTCTTTTTCTTTTTCAAAACCATATTTCATTTTTTCTATTTCATTTTTTGCTTTGATAAGGTCATTTTCAAGAGATTTATATTGATCACTTACTATAAATTCATTAAGTCAATTTCTTTTTTCTTCCTCTAATTTTTGTTTGAAAAAATTATTTTGCATGTTTTGTATTTGTTTTTCTAAATTTGAAAAATCTATTTCATTGATTTGTTTTAAACTAAAAAAATCACCAGATTGTGCGTTTTCTAATATTTCAAATTCTAAATTTTCTACATCTTTTATTCTGATACTTATTTTTTTTCCCATAATTTTCCCCTATGTTCCACACACATATATATAATGCTTTAATTTAAATAAATTTAGTAATTAAAGTTTTAAAATTTTAATTGAAGGAAAAACATATTTTTTTGTTAGGAACAATTATGAAAAATAAAATTTTTAAATATTTTAATGAATCAGAATTGGAAAAGTTTGGAACTTTTTATAAACTGAAAAATGATTATGAAAAAATTAATAATTCAAATAATAAATTAATTTTAGTAACATCAATTAATCCCACACCAGAAGGCGAGGGAAAAACAACAACCTTAATTGGACTTAATGATTGTTTAAATTACTATGGAAAAAGTTCTTTAGCTTGTTTAAGACAACCTTCAATGGGTCCTTTCTTTGGTATAAAAGGTGGAGCAACAGGAAGTGGTAAATGTGAGATTTTAGATGCAGAAAAAATAAACTGTGGATTTACAGGAGATTTTTATGAAATTGAAGCAGCCAATAATTTAATAATGTCAATTATTGAAAATGAAATTTATTTTGATTCTGAATTAAATATTGATCCTAATAAAATTATGTGAAAAAGATGTATTGATATTAATGATCGTTCTTTAAGAGAAATTAAATACAAAATTAAAAAGGATGTTGAAATAAAATCAAGTTTTACAATAACTGCTGCTAGTTATTTAATGGCATTATTTTGCTTAGCAAAAAATAAGAAAGATTTTAAAACAAAATTAGATAATACAATCATTGCTTTCAATATATACAATAAACCTGTTTATTTAAAAGACTTAAAAATTAGTGATACTATTATGCTCATTTTAAATAAAGCACTTATGCCAAACTTAGCATTTTCAAAATTTAATAATCCAATAATTATTCATGGTGGTCCTTTTGCAAATATAGCACATGGATGTAATAGTTTAATTGCTTTAATATATGCACTAAACAAAGCTGAATATGTTTTTACAGAAGCAGGTTTTGGTAGTGAGTTAGGAGCTGAAAAATTCATTGATATATTATGTCAGGAAGCAAATTTAATTCCAGATTTAGTTGTTTTAACAATAACTTTAAAAGCAGTTAAACATCATGGGAAAATTATTTTAGAAAAAACAAATAAAAAATATTGTGAAAAAGAGTTAATAGATACAGGATTTGAAAATGTAAAACTTCATTTTAATTTATTAAAAAAATTTAATTTAAATATTTGCATAATAATTAATAAGTTTGATTCAGACAATCAAAAAGAACTAAACTACTTAAAATTAAAATCTGATTCTTTAACAAAAACAGAAATTTCTACAATGTGAAAAGATGGGCCAACAAATAATAAATCAATTTTTGAATTAATTGTAAATAATGTAAAAAAACCTGAAAAAATAAATTTTATATATGATGTTAGAGAAGAAGCTGTTAGTAAAATAAACAAGTTAACAATTAGTAGCTATCAATCAAGAAATGTTGTTTATTCTGAAAAAGCAAAAGAAAAATTAAATGATTTTCATTCTTATATAAATAATTTTTATATATGTGGTGCAAAAACTCCTTTTGCTTTTTCAACTTCACAAAATTTTATAAATTTTGAAAATTTTGATGCTTTAGTTGAAAATATTGAAATAAATTTTGCAGCAAAATTTATTATCCCCATTTATTCTCAAGTGTTTTTAATGCCTGGTTTACCTATTGAACCTAATGCCAAAAAAATAAAATTTAGTGATATAAAAGAATAGATAATTTTAAATATTTACTAAAAAGAATTGTAATATGAGAATATTTGAAGTTTTTAAAAATAAAAAAAATAATCAAAAAATAGGTCAATCACAACTTGATAGTGCAATTCGACTTTTTGAAAACACTTCTATTTTTAAAGCATTATTAAGAATTGTTTTTTTAGCTGTTACAGTTTCATTAGCATCTGGTTTATATGTTTTTGCAGATCAAGTTTTAATGCAAAAAATTCTTCCTGAAAATCATCAATATGTTAGTCAAACATTAGCATCAATAAATTGGAAAGCTGAATATTTTGTAAATTTATCAAGTGATGCTTTAAAACAAACATATGGTAATGAAAATGGTGTCATAAATGAAATTACTAGACTTGTTAATGCTGGTAATAGTCCAATTACAGTTATTTGTACAGCTATTTCATTGCTAGGTGGACTTGGTTCAGCAATTATTTATTCAAAAGCACTTGGAACAAAAAATGAACAAGAGATTAAAGATATTTGGAAAAACAGCTTTTATTATTGTTTTATTTTTTCAATTGTTACAACAGTTATAGTAATAGGTTTAACTTATGTAATTATCCCTGCAGAAATATCAAATTCATTAAATCAAGAACTTTATAATCAATCAAAAGAAGCAGCTGAATGTATTCAAAGACTACAAAACAAAGCAAGAGAATATGCTATTGATTACAGTTTAATTTTGGTTGGATTTAATATTTTTAACAACTATGTAATTTATTATGTTTCTTTACTAAATAGCGAAGGAAAAAATTCTATTCCAACAATTGTTGTGCTTATTTCTAATGGAATTAATATTCTACTTGATTGAGTGTTATTAAAATATTCAGGAAGTGGAATTTATGGATCAGCTATCGCAACAATTGTAAGTTATGTTTTAGCAATTATTATTTTTACATTTTATTTAGCAATTAAAAATAAACAACAAGATACTTTTATGATTTATAAAAATTTGTTATTTAAAAACTCAAAAATAAATTGAAAAATAATGTTGGACATTACAAAAATTGGAATTGCTAGTTTTTTCAGAAATGCTTCAACTGCAATTTTTAATATTATTTTACTTTCCATTTATGCAAACATTACAAATCCCTTAACCGGAAAAGAAGCAACATATTATACAAGTTTAATGGGAGCAGTTACTCCAATTTATAATTTATTTTTTAGTGGAATGGTTGGTATTTTAAGAGGGTCTAGAACAGTTATTAGTTATAACCATGGAAGAGGATTAACAAAAAATATTTATAAAGCATTTTGAATATCAACAGGAATGTCTTTTTTTTATGGAACATTATTCTTTTTGATAGCTGGCCCTATATTTACAAGTGGAGATTATGCAAACGGTGGATTATTATCGCTTTTTAATATAACTCCTGATAATCCAAAATATTGAGATGCCGTATTACTTTTAAATATAAATACATCGCAGCTTGTAATCTATGCTTTTTTAATATCTGGAATGTTATATTTTCAATCGATTGCAAAACCTATTCAAGCTTTAATAACATCAATTATGTATGGCTTAATTTTAGGAATTCCTTTTTTGTACATCCTTTCAGCAATAGCACAAGCAGAAAATAATATTATGATTTATCAACTTTCGCCAGTAATTATCAGTTCTATTTCTGGAATATTAATTTTTGGATATACTATTTGATACTTGTATTTCAGAAAAGAAAAACCAAAGTTTAAAGAAATTAAAAAAGAATTTTTAAAAAAATAATTAGTAAAAATTAAAATTAAATTTTATTAATTATTTTTTTCAATTTTGTTAATTTTATTTTTAAAATAGCATTAATTTACTACAGTTTATAAATTGCTTAAAATTTTTATCTATTTGTACTCATACAAAGTCTTAATAAATTAAAAAATAATATTTTTGTATTGTAAAATTTACTTAGTAAATTTAGATAATTTAAGGAAAAATTTTATTTATGAAAAAGATTTTAAATAAACCAGAAAACATCTTAAATGAGATGATAGATGGATTTGTTTGTGCAAATCAAGATGTTAGAAAAATTGGAAATTTTCCAGTTATTGCAAGAAAAAATAAAGCAAAAAAAGTTGCTCTAATTAGTGGAGGTGGTAGTGGACATGAACCTTCACATGCAGGATTTGTTGGTGAAGGTATGCTTGATGCTGCTGTTTGTGGTGAAATTTTTACATCACCTAGTGCTGACAAAGTTTATGAAGCAATTAAAGCTACTGATGCAGGAATGGGAACACTATTAATTATTAAAAATTATAGTGGAGATGTTATGAATTTTGAAATGGCTGCAGATATGGCTAGTGCTGAAGGAATTAATGTTAAAAAAGTTATTGTTAATGATGATATTGCTGTAGAAAATTCAACTTGAACTGTTGGTAGAAGAGGTGTTGCAGGAACAATTTTTGTTCATAAAATTCTTGGAGCAGCAGCAGAAAAAGGGTATTCTTTAGATCAATTAGAAAAACTTGGAAATGAGTTAATTCCAAATATTAAAACAATAGGAATGGCAACTAAACCATGTTTTGTTCCAACATCAGGAAAATTAAGTTTTGAACTTAAAGAAGATGAAATAGAAATGGGTGTTGGTATTCATGGTGAACCTGGAACTCATAAAGAAAAAGCTAAAACAGCAGATGAATATGTTGAATATATGACATCACAAATTTTTAAAGAAATTAATCTTAAAGCAAATGATGAAGTTGCTTTAATTGTTAATGGATTAGGTGAAACAACTTTAATTGAATTATTTGTTGTAAATAACAAGTTGAATAAAATCCTTTCAGAAAAAAACATTAAAATTGTGAAAACATTTGTAGGAAATTACATGACTTCATTAGATATGGGTGGTTTTTCAATATCAGTATGTAAATTAAATAATACTTTTAAAGAACTATTGGAAAGCAAAGCAAATACACCTGCACTTAAACAATAAAATTTAGGAGTTATATTTATGAATCTTAAAATAATTGAAAATGTAGCAAATGAAATAATTAAAAACAAAGATTATTTAACAGATTTGGATAGAGTAATTGGTGATGGAGATCATGGTGTAAATTTATCAAGAGGTTTTGAGAAAGTTTTAGAATCTATAAATGATTTAAATGGAAAAACCCCATCAGAAATAATGATGAAAATTGCTATGATTCTTATGTCAAATGTTGGTGGTGCCTCAGGTGCAATTTATAGCACAGCATTTATGAAAGCAGGGCAATATTTAAAAGATAAACCAACAGAATTAACACCTGAATTAATTGGTGAAACTTGAAAACAAATGATTGAAGGAATTCAAACTAGAGGTAATTCTAAATTAGGTGAAAAAACTTTGTTAGATGTTCAAATTCCTGCATTTGAAGCTTATCAATCAGCAATAAAATCAGGTAAAAATTTAAAAGAAGCTTTTGGTGATGCAACAAATGCTGCAGAAAAAGCAATGAATGATACTAAAAATATTATTGCTACAAAAGGTAGAGCAGCATATTTAGGCGAAAGATCAAAAGGTCATATTGACCCAGGTTCTGCTTCATCATATTTAATTATTAAAACAATTTATGATTCAATATAGTGATTGGGAGAGTGAAAATAGATGGTAGGAATTGTTGTAGTTTCACATAACAAAAAATTAGCAGATGAAATTATTAATTTTGTTATTGAAATGAAAAGATTTGATTTTCCGCTATTAAGTGCTGGTGGAACACAGGATGGAAGATTTGGTTCAGATCCTATGAATATTAAAGAAATTATAGAAAAAGCATATGTTGATGAAGGTGTTATTATTTTTGGAGATATTGGTTCTTCAATTCTTAACACACAAATGGCCATTGACTTTTTAGATGATAAATTTGATAAATCAAAAGTTATTATTGCTAATGCACCAATTGTAGAAGGAACATTAGTTGCTGTTTCTACAAATTCAGATGATAAAAATTCAATGAAAAGAATTTTGGATGAATTAGAACAATTAAAAAATTTTAGTAAAGTTTAATTAAAAATAAAAAATAATACATATTTTTAAATAAATAATTTAACTGTAGATTTGACTATTTTAAAAAATGCTTTAAAAAATAATCACTTCTACAGTTTTTATATTCTTATTTTTAACTATATTTCTGTGTTTATTTTTTGAAAGTATTCTTTTTTTTTTTTTTTTTTTTTTATTTTTAAAAATAAAAAAAAAAAACAAAACAGACCCCCCCCGACGGCACCCCAAAGCGTATGCCGGGTTGGGAGTGAAAAAAAAAGGGGGGGGGGG
>CAMWUV010000025.1 GCA_947177535.1 uncultured Mycoplasma sp. | reverse complement strand
CCTTTAATATCTTTAAAATTTTTAATTTCATAAAATTCAGTTAAAACAAAACTTCCAATAAAAACAAAAATAATTGGATAAAAAAGATTTTGATAAATTAAAAAATCACTTTTTAAAGCAGTACTTTTTGTAAAAAAATTAAAAAGTTGTAAATTAGAAATCGAAAAATAATTTAGTCTTGTAGGGATTCAAATTACATTAGATGTTTGGTCCATTCAAGAAAAAGGATGGTTATTCAAATAAAATAAATAATAACAAAGCAGCAATACTAAAATTGATAATATTGATGAAATTCAAAGTTTGTAATTGATAGCAAAACAAATAAAAAAAAGTTTATAAAAAAAACAATAAACTATTACTAACAATATCTGAACTGATAAAACTACATACACATAATATTCAATTAAATTACTATTTAATATAAAAGGTAAATAGGTAACTCCATAAATTAAATTATAAATTACATATCCAGCAAAAAAAGATATATTATTTGAAAGTGAAACACAATTTTTTTGAACAATTTTTCCTATACAAAAAGAATTAAAAATAATTAAAAAAAAAAAAAGAAAAGGACTGTAAGTTAAAATCATAAAAAATCTTGTTTTTTAAATTATAAAAAAAATACTCAACATTAGGTGAGTATTTTTAGTGTTTATTTATTATCTTTAATATCTAATAATCAAAATAGTCATAAGAATCATCTAAAACATCATTAATTTTTCTAAAATACATAATTGCAACAATAATTATAAAGATATCAACACCAATTGATATTGCACCAGTTGCAGTAACACCAATTGAATTATTACAATAAGCATTAATTAACATCTTCATAAAATCATTATTAGCACCTTCACTAATTTGACTACTAATTGTGATATATATTTTTTCTACATCCATATTCGTAAAGTAACTATTACTATTTTCAGAAAGCGGAGGTAATTTTGTTAATCATTCTTTTGATGAAGCAACAAATAAGAAATAGATTGAAAGTAAACTAATAATTATAAAAGATAAAAATCATGTTATATTAGCTTTTAATGGTGTTTTCCTTAATCATCCTCTTTTATTGATTCTTTGTAATATAAAAAGAATAAAAAACAAAAATCCAGTAATAATACCAGCAATTGATCCAAATATTCAACTCATTGCTGTTATATCAATAAAATAATAATTTAATAAAAAATTTTTTTGACTATCACTTAATGCACCAATTAACAAGTAGCAAACAGAAGTAACAAAAAATGCTAAACATGTAATAATAAGAAAAAATTCAGTTAATCTTTTAAATAAATTAATGACAAAACGAGCTGATTCTTTAGGTTTAGAAATTTCACGTCGCCTTTTATCTCTTTTAGAATAAGTTGGTCTTCAGTTATTATTAGATCTTCTAGGTGGACCATAATCATATCTATCTCTTGGAGGATAATAAGGAGGATATGGAGGTCTACTGTAACCACCATAATCATCATAATCATCTCAATTTCTATAATAATTAATATTATTGTTAAAAAATAAATTTTTTATATTGCAACTTATATACTTACTCATTTTTTTCCTTTTCAAATGAATAATAAAACTATTAATAATTATAAAATATTTAGAGATATTAATAAATATGGGTAAATTATATGTAATGTCAAGCAGAAAAAAACCTTATGTTTTTATGCATAAGGTTTTTTATCTATTTCTTCTAAAAATTCTATCAAATAATGATCTCTTTTTCTTTTTGTCTCTTCTAGTACCATAGTAATTATCATCTTCTTCATAATCATCATAATATCTAGGACGATTATATTGATTATACCTTGGTGAACCATACTCTTGAGAATATCTACCTGTTTCTCTTCTAGAAGAATTGTAAGGAGGCATATCATCAGTATCTTCTTCTTCATCATCAATACCTAAAACTTTTGTTGTACTTGGATAAGAACTTTGAATATTTTTAGATTCATATGTATCAGTTCAAGATGGAAACTCTGATTTATTACTTTCCATTTCTTTTAATGTATCATAAATTGAACTTGAAGAATTTGAACTAGATTCTTTATCTTCGCTTGGAAATTTTGGTTGCACATCTTCAATGTCACTCAATTCAAAAGTACCAGTTAATAAAACATTAATTTCAGCATCTTCAAAAACATCATTATAAGCAACACCATGAACAATGTTAACATTTCCAGACTCAACAATTTCTTTTAAAGCACTTCTTGTATTTTCTAATACATAACTTGGAACATTTTCATTTAATTTAAAATTAATCAATGCTTTTTCAGAATTTTTAATGTTAATATCACTAAACCCTGTTTTTATACCTGTTTCAATTGCATCTTTGATGCCATCTTTTGTGTAATCAGTTGCTGTAATTCTCATAAACAAGAAACCATTTTTATCTTCAAAAAAGTTTCTTACATCTGCAAAATCAACATTAATGTCACTTGGAACTGTAATAATGTTAATAATTTCTTCAACAATTGTTTTAATGTATTTATTGGCACTTTCATAAGCTCTTTTAATTGACATTTTTTCTTTATCAACATTAATAATTTTGTCATTATTTACTGTTGTTAAACCATTACAACAATAAGCTAGATTTTGCAAACCTAATAAAGCATTAGAATATGTTTTTTCACCTTCTGCACCAATTGATGGTAAATTAAATAAACCAATTGT
The DNA here is from genome assembly GCA_947177535.1 of uncultured Mycoplasma sp. Classification (GTDB taxonomy): domain Bacteria; phylum Bacillota_I; class Bacilli_A; order Mycoplasmatales; family Mycoplasmoidaceae; genus Malacoplasma. Next base: position 4,884 of record CAMWUV010000025.1, on the reverse strand, counting down.
TAAGATTCCTAAATCTTGAGCTGCTTTTGCAATAATTGGAGTAGCTCCAGTACCTGTACCTTTTCCTAAACCTGCCACCAATATTAAAACATCAGTTCCTTCAAGCATAGTTTTTAAAACTTCAATGTCAGCTTCAGCAGCTCTTTTACCTGTATCAGGATTACCACCTGAACCATTACCATTTAATTCTTCAGCACCTAAAATAAAAATATTTCTTAAGTTTTCTCCTAAATTACTTAAAGCAACATAATCTGTATTTAAAGCAATAATGTCACAAAAATCAGGTCACTCCTGAGAATTAACCATATATTTAACTATATTGTTTCCAGCACCACCAACACCAATAATTTTTACACTAAAAGATTTAGAAAATGTTTTTTCACGATTTGACAATAAATGAACAAGAGTTGAATTATTAATATCTTGTAAAGTATTCATTTCTTTTTTAATTTTTATTTTTGAGTTGTCTAAACTACTTTGAGATTTAACAATTTGATTTTGTTGTGGATTCACAGTTGGAAGATTTTGATGCATCATTCTTTCTTCTTGTGATTTTCTACTAACAGAATTGTTATCTCCAAAATAATATTGATCTTCTTTTTTAATAATTAAAGGAGTTGAGTTTTGCTCAGCTCTTATTGATTCTCTTCTAGGTTGTTCTTCTCTTCTATTAGCATAATAATCATTATCATCATTATTTAATAGGTAGTTTTCTTTATTAAAGGTTGTTTTTCTTTTTTTCATGTAGTCATTTGCATCTACTGAGTCCAAAATTCTATCAACAACAGTTTTATTATTAGCCATAAACTTTTTACCTCGAGTTCATTAACCTTTTTATTTAAAAAATATATAATCAAAAGTTAATATTAAATAATATTAATTTCTTTTATATTAAAGTATACAAAATAAAATTAAAAAATAATTATATTTTTTTGGTAATTTAATAAATTACTATTTATTGAAAAATTAATTAAAAAAATTTAGTTTTATTTTTTCACATATTTAGTACTGGATTAATTATATATAAAATAAAAATAAAGAATTAATGTTTAATTCTTTATTAATATCCAATATTTATTTTATAAAAAATTATCCTTTGTTTACTGATCTAAAATAGTATTAATTTTTTGATCAATTTTTGTTGTTAAATTATAACTTGCTGTTTTACTTTGACCACTGCTAGTTGCAAGTTCATAAGAATTTGTTGCAAATCAGTTCATTGCACCAAATACATAATTCTGACTGTTAGTACTATCTGTAAATCCAATTGAACCTCAATAAATACCTATTATCTCAAATTCTCCATTACGTTGAACTACTATTGGAGAACCTGATGCACCTGAGTAACTATCAGCTTCTATACAAGATAAATAACCAATACTTAAATAATTGTATTTAGTATAGTCAGTCTCATTATTTGATGGATAAAAAGCAATTGGTATGTTATTTTCATATGAATCTTCTATATAAAAATCAGCAGAAGAATAAAATCCTTCTTGGAAAGCTTTAGTACTAATTTTAAAATTTGAAAATGAAAGTCAAGAAATGTTTTCAGTAGATTGTGCATCAAGATTAATATCTGATTTATTTGGGAAACCACCCATGTATAAATTACTTTCTAATAGTTGATTTTTAATTCCATCAACAGATTCTTTATAAATTTTTGTAGGGTTATCAAAATAACCATAAAGCCATGTTTTAAACTTATCAATATAGTTATGCTTATTTGTTAGATCTGTAATATTTTTTTGATTTTTATTTGAAAAAACTGTAGTTGATTGTTCATTCGGGGATATGACATACTTTAAAATTGTCATATCTACAGCACCAGGAAAATTTTGTTTATTATTGTTTTTACCTAATCCATAATACTTTTGATTCGAATTATTAAATGTATTATTAAAATCATCATCAGTTGTTGTTGAATAAATTATTTCAGGAATACTAGTTTGAAAATAATAAACATCATTTGAAAAATCATTATTTGTACTATTAACATTAAAATCTAAACCAACATAAGACTCTTTTAAAGTATATGTATTAGAAGAATATCTATTATCTTCAAAAGATGTCACATTTTTATTATTAAAAGAAACTATGTTTGAAACATGTAAATTAGTAGCTATAAAAAAAGTATTAGAATTTTTATTTGCTTGATAAATTCAACCAGTTCCAGATTGAATAAATTCACCGCTTTGATTTCCTGTACTAAATATAAATCTCAAAGATAATGTTCTTTGACTAATTCAATAAGATGCAGGAGAAGAAACTGTAAAATCTGATTTATTATTTCCTGGAAAATTACTATTTCCACCTGAATTGTTACCGCCATTTGAAGAATTTTGAACAGAACTATTTGTAATTGAATATACAGCATATCCAATCAAACAAGCTCCAGCAACAGATGAAACTGCAGCAATTGACATTCATAATATGTTTTTATTTTTTTTCTTTTTGTTATTGTCAGGGTTAGTGGTTTGAGGGTAACTTTGTCTACTATAATTACTATTAACACTTAAGTCATCATAATTATAATCATATGGTTCACCATCGTAGTTATATTTAAAAAGTTTCTTTTTTAAATTTTTAAACTTCACAAAACCCTCCATAATATCTTGTTGCTTTCAATATACTAATTCTACTTTTAATTATTTTTAAGTACAATACCTAATTTATTTTTTATTTAGCATTATCAATTGAACCAATGTAAGAAAACTGATAATAAAAATTATCTTTATAACTTTTTGAACTCAAATCATAAACACTAAAAGGCAAATAAGAAATAAATTCTATTGACAAAAATCTAATGTCAAATGCTACATTAACACCATAATCTTTTTGATAAATTTTTAGTGGCGCATTAAAGTTAAGGGTTGGAATGATAAAATTGTCTATTTTTAAATTTGAATTATTAAAAAACTTACTAAATTGATTTTCATCAATTTTATAAATTTTATTATCTAAATTATTTTCCAAACTTGATGAAACAATTGGTTTAATACCTAACATCGATTTTCCACCCATCCCATCTTTCCAAGCATATAAAGAACCTGGAGAAACAAAATTACTATAAACATTCTGATAGTTTTTATTATCTAATGGTAAATATGAAGAAACTAATTTGCTAATATCAATATCATTAAATGTTTCTTCAATTGTTAAACCCGTTATATAAAGATTTGGAGAATAATCTGAAACCGATGCAATCGAATCATATTGAAGTGATTTAGAAACAAAAAGGTTTGAAAAATCATAATCTCTTAAAACAATGTTTTGAATTAAAGAATACCAAAAATCATAGTAATAAAAATCAACACTAATATCTGTATTTAAATTTCAAGCTGAACCAAATGGTAAATTTATACTTGCTAAAGAAATAGAATTTGATTTGTAATTATAATTACTTGTAATTGAATTAACAAAACTTGGATCATCTATTTTTAAATTTGTATTATATGCAAATTGATAACCTAATTTATAATCATTTAAAAATCTAATGGGTTTTAGTCAAAAATTAGAATTATTTGCAGAGTAAGTGAAGGTAACAGCATTAGATTTATAAAATTGTTCACCTGGATTCGCACCAATTCAAAAATTTGTAGGAATTATTTGTAATAAAGCACTTATAATTCTTTCTTCAGCAAACTTTCCAATAATTGGAATTTCTCCAATAATTTTTTTTAAGTCTGTTCCAGTAAACATATTAATTAATGAGGAAATAGAGTTAACACTTAATAAATTTTTAAAAGCAGCAATTATTGGACTTGCATCAACTTTTTTATTAATAGTTATTTCTATTTTGTATTCAAAAGAGATTGTTTGATTTGATTTATCAATTACTGGTAAAGAAGAAAAACCAACATTAAATGAAATATTTTTATAAGCATTTGGTGAGTAAAAATTCTTATAGTCATTATTTCTTTCAAACATATCTTTAAAAAAGCTATAAATAGCATCAACAAAAGTAATTACATTTTCAGTCGTAAAATTTTCATTACTTGTAGTAATTAAGCTCAAAATATTTCCAATTTGACTATTTGTTCCAGCAATTAAAGCTGCAATTGAATTATAAAATTCAGTTTTTTCGTATCCACTTAAAATATCAAAAAATTTATTGTATTCATCTGTTTCATTTTTTGAAAAAACTAACTTTATTATATTTAATATAGCTTGTGTTGAATCATTTTTAGATTCTGTAGTTTCAGTAATGGTTGAACTTGTATTGCCTGAAGATGAAGTAGTTGTTGAACTAGTATCTTTTTCATTATTAGAAACTTCAACATCACTTTCAATAATTTTTAAAATAACACCAATATTATCATAAATAATATCAATTAATTTTTTTGGAGTTTTTCCATCAACACCAAGTACATCATTGTATATTAATTCTTTAATTTCATCACTTAAACCAAAAGAATTTAAACCATTTTCTAGATTTTTAAAATCATTACTTGAAGAATCTAAATTTGGTTTAAACAAATCTAAATAAGTTTCAACAACAACAACAACAGGCCCAAAAAGAGAACTTAAATATTCTGAAATTGAATCTCTATACTCTTCAATAATTTCAATAAAAGACTTACTTTCATTACCAGGTTCAAAAGCTGCAATAATTAAAGGACTTAAAATTTCTGGAATAATTTTTGCTGATGCCATAATTTTTGCAACATAGGGGATTGAATTTAAAATCAAGTCTTTAACAGTTGGATTAGTTCTTAAGACATTTAAAATACCCATTCCATTTTCAATGTAATCCATATAAACTTGGAAATCATCAATAAACTTTTCACTTATATCACCATTTAAATTTTCTTGAGAAATATTTAAAACTTGGGATTGATATTCATTATATAAATCTAAATAATTTTTTTTAGATGTTAACCC
>CAMWUV010000024.1 GCA_947177535.1 uncultured Mycoplasma sp. | reverse complement strand
ATTTGTAATTAATTTATTAACTCAAATTTTTTTTCAAAAACATGAATGTTTTCACCTTTAATTTCTAAAGTAATTTTTTCATTAGATGATTCAATTGTTTTGCAATCATAAATTTTAATTAAGTTTAAAATTTCTGAAAAAACTTTTTGATTTGTTATTTTGATGGTAATAATTTTTGTTTCAAAATATGGCAAGTAGTTTTTTGCATCTTTTAAAAGTATTTCACTAACTTTATAATAACTTCTAGACAATAATCCAATCCCTAGTAAAGATTTTGTTTTATATCTCACTACAGCAATTAAAGAATTTATAAAATTTTCATTTTGCAAAGCAGATAAAATTTTTCTACCTGCTTAATTTTTAGGTTCTTTATCATCATTAAATTTTTCTATTACATAATTTTTTTGATTCAAAATATACCCATAACAAATATGAACAGCTTTTTTGTGATCTTTTCAAAGACATTCGATAATTTTATTTACATCTAAATCATTATTAATTTGAAAACCAAAAGCATAAAATTTAGAACCTTCAATTTGAAAATAAGCTTGTGAATTGTTTTTAATTATCTTTTTCATAAATTTAGTTACTTTTGATTAAATTATGTTTAATTTTGCTTCTTTTCTTTTTTAAATATTTTGGATTTATAAATTTTGGATCTTTTTTCTGTTTTTTTATTTTTCACCAAATATTAATAACAACTATTGCCACAATAAAAACATATCCTAAAAAGAAAGAGACTATCATCACTTGTGGTCAACCCAAATGAAAAATATCTTTAACAGCACGATATTCTCCATTAATTCAATCATTTTTATTTATTCCAGTAACATTTCAAACAGTTCTTGTTGTATAAGATACAAAACAAACATAGCCAAAATAAAAAATTGCAAACAAATGTGCATCTAATAAATTAATTCACTTTCGGTTTCTACTATTGGATAAAACTAAAGTTCCATAAACCATTAAATAAAAATGCATAAAAAAATAAATTGGTAAATCATTACCAACAAAGATGTATTTTAAAGAAAGTTCAGCAGAAGGGTCTGAAAAAGATATAAAAGGAATAGTAACTCCCGCACCCAAAATTGAAAAAGGTGCTAAAGTTTGTGCTAATCTTCTAGATTTATCAACAATTAATGAAAAAGGTAAAGCTAAAGAAACAAATGGGCACATATCTAATAATAAAGCTTTACTAACAACTACTGAGTCTGTATACAATTCAGGTTCTGGTCGCATTCAAATACTTCCATTAACTTCTAAATAATTATGAAAACTTACTCAATCATTCCAGTATCTAATAGCAATAAAATAAATTAAAAAAAGTAAACTGGGTACTGATCAAAATCAATAATTATTAACAATTCTTTTCCCAAAAAAATTAAATAGAAAAGTTAATCCAACAAAAATTAAAGTTATTACAACAAAAACTATTGATTCAGTCATGTTTAATTTTCCTTGATTTATTAAATAGATTATACACAGACAATAATAATAAAAAAGTTAAAAGTTTATTTCACTTTTAACTTTTAAAAAATCTAGTTATTTAATATCAAAAACTTTTTTTGCAAAACTTGGAATATCAAATTCAGGAATAAAAATTTCAATTAAAACAAATTTGTCATTATTTGTTTTACATCATTTTAAAGCTTCATCTAATTCAAGTTCTGTTGATACTTGAAAAACTTCACTATTTAAACCTTCTGGATCAAATGCTTTAACCAGATTTTTATAATTAACATTAGGTATGTTGTTATATTCTTGTTCAGGACCATGAATATATTTTTCAATTGTGTAACCTTTATTATTAATAAGAAATGTAATAATATTTATTTTTTTTGATATGACATTTGCCAATTCATTAAAAGTCATATTAAAAGCTCCATCACCAATAATGTTAATTACCCGATTGTGTTCACTAGCAATTTTTGCACCAAAACTTGCTGGAAAACTAAATCCAATTGAAGCTCACAATGGTTGTAAAAGAAATTTCATTTCTTTTCTTAATCTCAAATATTGTGTCATATACATACAAGTCCCAATATCTGAAACCAAAATGTCTCCTGGTTTAAAAAAATCATTTAATGCTTTTGTTAAATTGTCATATTTTATTTGGTCCCCACTTGGAACATATGTTTTTTTATTTTTTTCAGCAACAATTGACAACCCTTCATAAACAAGGTTTTTACTAGCTAATTTTTTAATTAAAAAACCAAATGAATGATTAGTAAACAATTTGCTATCATATTTAACATGGGTATCTGAAATTTCTACCACACAATTTCTATCAAAGTTTAATTTAAAATTCGAAGAAGTAATATCTGTAAATTTGTTACCAATAATTAAGATTAAATCAGCTGTATCAACAAACTTAACAATTGTTTGATCCCAACTTTTTTCACCATTATAAGTTCCTAAATACAATTCATTTTCTTCATTAAATGAACCTTTCCCATAAGCTGTAGTTACAACATTAATGCCAGTATTTATAGCAAATTTTTCTAAATCTTTTAATAAACCATAACGCACTACTTTATGACCTGAAATAATTACTGCTTGGTTACTTTTCTTTAGTTTATTTTCAATGTCTTCTAAAATTTCAGAATGTTCTTTAATATCAAACCCAGAAGCAAAAGAAAGTGGTTTAACTTCACACATAATTTCAAAACTTGATACATCTACTGGTAGCATTATATAAACTGGTTTTTTATAAAAAACAGCTGCTTTAATTGCACTATCAATTTGATTAATAGCATTTTTAGCATCTAATCAAACTGTATAAGAACTAATATTTTCATACATTTTTTTAAATGATCCAAAAGTATCATCTGTTCCTAAAGAATGGTGCAAAATCATATGTCTTTTAAAATATTCTCTTTTTGGAGTTCCAACAATATGAATTACTGGAACATCCTCACTATAACAACCAGCAATTCCATTAATTGCACTCAATTCTCCAACTCCATAAGTTGTTAAAATTGCTCCAATTCCATTAACTCTAGCATAACCATCAGCACTGTATGCAGCATTCAATTCATTTGTACATCCAATTCAATTTAATTCTTGATGGCTTATAATTCCATCCAAAAATTCCAAATTATAATCACCTGGAACACCAAATATATCTTTAATACCAACTTCATTTAATCTATCAAGTAAATATCTTCCAATTGTAACAACTTTCATTATTTTTTCTCCTTCAAAGCAAATATCACTTTTGCATAAATATCTTTTAAGTTAGAATCACCAAATCTAACACTATGATCTAATAAAAATTTTGTATCATCATCTGTAAAATTACCAATTTCATCAAATTCACTTCATCTTACTGGTAAATTAATTGATTTAATAAATTCAGTTAAAAAATTAACAGTTTCATCTGCTGTTTGAGTTCTAAAAATTTTTCTTCCAAACTCTATTAATTTATCATTAAATCATTTTTCGTTTTCAGCACGGATTTTTAAATAAGTTGGGGTAATAAAAGCTAATCCTGCACCATGTGTTATATCTCATAAACCTGACATTGCATGTTCAATAGTGTGAACTGATCAATCTGTCTCACAATTGAATGAGGCTAAACCATTTAAAGCCATAGTTGATGTTCAAAAAAAGTTAGCTCTAGCATCATAATGAGTAGGTCTTAAAATAATCATTTTTGCATAATTGATAATAACCCGAATGTTAGCAAATATATATTCTTTAGTTCATTCAAAAGTAGATTTACCAAAATACTGTTCAAGTAAATGTGAAAAACAATCAAAAATGCCACTAGCTGAATGTCATGCATTCACAGAAAAAGTATATGAGGGGTCTTGTACTGAAATAATTGGTGTAGCAGAAGGATTTCAAACACTCTTTTTTTCTTTTGTTTCTGCATTTGAAATAACACTATAACCATTATTCTCACTACCTGTACCTGCTAAAGTAATTATGGAAATAACATCAATTCCTTTATTTTTAACTCTATCAAAATTTAAAACATAATCTCAAGAGCTTTTGTAATGATTATTTTTAATTAAAACTGCTATTACTTTTGAAGCATCAACTACACTTCCACCACCTAAAGCAAAAATCACATCAACTTCTTCACTAATTGCTAAACTAACACATTTATCAATAGTTGTATGTTTTGGATTTGGTTCAATTCCTTCAAAATGAAAGTATTCTAAACCGACCTCTTTTAAAACTGATAACAAATGGTCAAAACTACCATTTGCAACATAAGAACTTCTGCCAGTTAAAATTAAAGCTTTTTTGTAATTCGATTTTTTTAGTTCATCAACTAATCCAAAAATTGCATTTTTGCCAAATAAATATTTTGGAACTATTTTAAGTATTTCCATTTTTTACTCCATTACTATATTAATTAAAAACTAAAATTAACAAATTATTACAATAATTCGATAATTTCTCTTTCAATTTCAAAAGGAGTAACTTTTGAAAGAAAACGATTAACAACATTACCTTTTTTATCTACTAAAAATTTTTCAAAATTTCATTTCACAGCTTTAGCTTTTTGAGTTCAAGGTTTTTGATCTTTTAAATACTTATATAATGGACAAGCATCTTCACCATTAACTTTAATTTTAGAAAACATATCAAAATTAACATCATATTTAGTTTTACAAAATGTTAATATTTCGCTTTCTAATTTGGGTTCTTGCATAAAAAATTGGTTACATGGAAAAGCTAAAATTTTAAAATTTTTATTTTGATATTTTTTATATAGACTTTCAAGTTCTTCATATTGTTTAGTAAAACCACACTTACTAGCAACGTTGACAATTAACAAAACATTGTTTTTATAATCACTCATACTTTTATCATTGCCATAAATGTCTTTTACTTTAAAGCTATAGATATTAATATTATTTTCCATGTATCTTATTATATTTATATTTCAAAAGTTTTAGAAAGAAAAAAATTACAAATCCATAATAGATTTGTAATTTTGAATAACTAAAATTTACTATTTGAATAAACGGTTGTATACATCATCATATGTATCAACAAGGGTAATTTTAATTTTCGATTTAACTTCTTCTGGAACATCATCTAAATATCTTTCATCTTCTTTTGGCATAAAGATATCATTAGCTCCACCTCTAAAAGCAGAAATAGTTTTTTCTTTTACTCCACCAATAATTAAAACTCTACCTCTTAATGTTATTTCACCTGTCATTGCAACATTACTTGGAATACTAACATTTTTTAAAGCTGATAAAATTGCTGTAGTTAATGCAATTCCTGCACTTGGTCCATCTTTTGGTATTCCACCACTTGGAACATGTACATGAATATCAATTGTTCCAAAAATTTCTGGATCAATTCCAAAACGTTTTGCATTAGTTTTTACATACCCTAAAGCAACATTAACAGATTCTTTCATTGTTTCTTTCAAGTTTCCTGTAATTTCAATTTTCCCTTTTCCTGGAGAAAAAGTTGCTTCAATCGGTAATAAATCACCACCTGCTGCAGTATAAGCCATACCATTTACTACGCCAGGCATATATTCTTTTTCTTTTTTTGTATAATCATAAATTTCTTTTTTTAGATAAAACTTCACTTCATTAACACCAATTGTTTGCGAAGTTAGTTTCTCTTTTTGCTGACGAACTACAAATTTTCTAGCAATTTGACGGATTGCTCTTTCAACTTCTCTTACTCCAGCTTCTCTTGTATATCTTTTAATAATGTAATTTAAACCTTCATCAGTAAATTTTAATTCATCTTTTTTTAATGAAGATTCAGCTAGAATTTTTTTAACTAAATAATTTTTAGCAATTGAAAGTTTTTCATTTTCAGTATAAGAACTTAAACGAATAATTTCTAGTCTATCATGTAATGGTTCTGGAATATTTTCTTCATAATTTGCTGTTGCAATAAATAACACATTTGATAAATCATAGTCCTCTTCTATATAATTATCACTAAATCTATTATTTTGTTCAGGGTCTAAAATATCTAATAAAGCACTAGCTGGATCACCTTTATGATCACTGCCCATTTTATCAATTTCATCTAATAAAAATAATGGGTTTATAACACCTGCTTTATTCATACCTTTAATTATTCTTCCAGGCATAGCTCCAATGTAAGTTTTTCTATGACCTTTTAATTCTGCTTCATCACGTAAACCACCTAAAGAAATTTTTACAAATTTCTTTTTTAAAGCAGAAGCAATTGACTGTGCTAATGAAGTTTTTCCAACACCTGGAGGACCTACTAAACAAATGATTGAACCCTTCACATTTTTAGATTTCATTCTTACAGCTAAATATTCAACTATTCTTTCTTTAACTTTTTCAAGTCCATAGTGATTTTCATTTAAAACTTTTTCAACTGATTCTAGTGAATTTACATCTTCTGTTCTTTGTCAGTATGGTAAATCAACCAATCAGTCAATATAAGTTTTAGACATTGAATATTCATTTGAATTACTTGAAGTTTCTAATTTATTTACTTCAGCTAAAATTCTTTTTTTAATATGTTCAGGATAAGGATTGTTTCTAACTTTTTCTCTAATTGCTTCAGAGTCATCTTCTTTTGAAGAAATATCTCCCAATTCTTCTTTAATAGCTCTAACTCTTTCTCTTAGATAAAATTCTTTTTGTTGTTTAGAAAGATTATTATTAATTTTTTTACTAATATTTGCATCAATTTTTTTAGACTCTTCGTCATCAATTGTTAATCCCAAAATTCTTTCTACTCTTTTAGCAGCAACTGGTTCTTCTAATAGTGCTTGTTTGTCATCAAGTGAAAATTTTAAAGCAATTGGTAATCATTCAGTTATTACATAACGGTTTTCTTTTGAAAAGAAAAAGTCTTTTCCTGGAAAAGTAGGCATTTGCTTCAATTCTTTTTCAAAAGTTGAATAAAGTTCTTTTACTCCATCTTCATTCTTTTTTGAAAGTTTATTATTTTCTTCTATTTCTTCATATTCTGAATAATAAAATTTTTTATTATCTGTTATTTTTTCAGTAAAGTTAGTTAACTTTACTCTTTTTAAACCTTTGTAAATAATTGAATAAGATCCATCATCATAAACATCTTTAATTTCAAAAGAACATAATGTTCCAACTGTAAAAATATCATCTTTTTCAGGAGAGTCAACTGATGGATTTTTTTGTGAAACTACAATCATTAATTCATTTTTACTTTTACTATCATCAATTGCTGCGATTGATTTTTCTCTACCAATTTCAACTTTTAAAATAGTTTTAGGAAAAACAACAATTCCTCTTGTTACCAAAACATTAGCTGCTTTTTTACTACTATTTGAATTAACATTTTTTTCATTTTTTTTGTTATTCATCTTTTCCTCCTAAATAAACAAAATTTAAAACTAATTATTTTGTTATTTATATATTATACATAAAAAATTAGCAGATTAAATATTCAAGTGATAATTTAATTATTTTTAATTTTTTTATAATTAAAAAATTATTAAAATTTACTTATTTTACAAATTGAAAATAAGATTATTTAATATTTTTTAAAATCTCTTTTTTTAAAAACTCAAATACTTTTTTATCAAGAGCTTCTCTTTTAATTGAACTATAAATAGAAAAGTCATCTCTAATCTCAGATTCTTTGATTTTTGAGTTAGCTAAAATATTTTTAATTTCTGTTTCCATATCTTTATCAGATACTTCAATTTTTTGTTCTTTTGCATATTGTTTTAATGC
>CAMWUV010000023.1 GCA_947177535.1 uncultured Mycoplasma sp. | reverse complement strand
GTTTTATATTTCCAACTTTTGCATTTTTGTTATTTACTTTTTAAATACTTTGATTTATTAGGGGGTATTTATGGATAAAAAAAATAAATTTTTAATTTCTTTAACAACTATTGGTTTAGCAGGTTTAGTAATTGGTGCACCAATTGGTTTACTTGTTCCAAAGCATGAATATGTTTCTAAATTAGATTCTAATTTTCAAGAAGATACAAGTGATTTAATAGCAGCACAAAATATTTCACAAAATTCAAATTTGTCAACAGTTAATGGTCCTTTAACATTTTGAGGAAATAAAATTACTGCACTTGATTGATATGGATCAAAAATTTGAGATATTGATATGAGTGAACATAATGTTGGTTATAATGGAAAAACAGGTGCAGAAGCAGTTTATACTGGTTCTGGTGTATCTTGACCTAGAGCTTGGTTTAATTGAGATTACAATAGATCAACTAACACAATTTGAGTATTGGGATATTATGGTGGACAAAATAAAGATCAAAAATTATTTGCTATAGATGCATCTACTGGAAAAATTACAAAAACTATTGGTTTAGGTGATACAGGAAATGTTTATTTTGTATCAGCTTTAGCTTCTGGTAGCGTAATATCTTTTGGTAATGCTGCATTAGCTTTTGATGGTACTGCTTATTTGTATAATCCAAAAAATGAAAGTGTCACAAAATTACAAGGTAATAGTAAAGAAAAAATTGATGCTTTACAAGATACAGGTAGTAGTTATCATTGGGTTTTTAGTAATTTAATTCCTGTAGCTGACAATATTAATCTTTTAGAAGTTAACTCTTTTGGTAACAAAAGTGGAACCACTGGTGATGGTTCAGCTAGTTTAGCAAGTTATGATGTATATTTTTTAATGGTTGATGATAACTTAAATTTTATTGGTAAAGGAAGTTGGTCCGATGCTAAAAAAGTAGCTGATGGTTTAGCAGGATATAGAAATAGTACAGTTGCTCCACAAAATGATTATTTTGTTTTATTATCTGGAAAAGTTGCAACTGTTGTTTATAATACAGTTATTATTATTGACCCATCAAATTTAAGTAATATTACAGCTACATCTTTTGCAATGAGTGAAGGAAAATGAATTCAATCTTGAACAGTTGATGCTAATGATAATTTATATTTTAAATTTAAAAATGATTCAAAAATTTTTAAAATAGAAAAAAATACTTTAAACGCGACAACAAATACATCTTTGAGCCCAACAACTTATTTAGATTTATCGGGTATTAGCCAAAATCAAATAAGTACTTATGCAAATAATTTTATTATTTATAATGTTTTTGGTTATACAGGTCAATTAATGATGATTAATGCAAAACCAGAAACTTATATTCAAAACTCTTCACCTCCATCTGACAATCTACAAACAAAATGAGGTTTGGCAATTGGTGTAACTCAAAACACTTTCAATCAATCACAAGGTGATTACAAAGGATTGTTAAATACAAGTGATTCTTTCCAAAAATCAGCTGATTTTACAATTGAAGAAAATGTTTTAAATTCAAAAATTCCTAGTGAAATTTCACAAAATGATGTGACTACTTTAAATAATTCTTTTTTTCAATCAAATACAAATTATCAGCCTTTTACTATCAAAGACATTGATGACACTAAAGGTACTTTTAAAGTTGAGGTTAATTTGTATCAAATTCCTTGATTTGCAACATTTTTACCTGATAACACTGTACCAAAAAACATAACTAAAGAATTTAAAACAACAAATACCATAACTAATAAAATAAGTTGAAAAACTTTATCTTCATCAACAGATTATGACTTTTTAAATACTCTTCCTTCAAATTTAAAAACTGAAGATATAAATAATTTAGATCCTTTCCAAGTTTCATTTCAATCACAAACTATAACTGATGCTGCTGGAAAATTACTTTACCCTAAAAAAAATTACACAATCTCAAGTCAAAATGATACAAACGGACAAGTTACTATCAATGTAACTTATCAATATGTTCCAATGGGTGTTTCATATTCAGGAAGTGATTTATCTAGCAAAGTGTTGTCATATACTTCTTCAAAAACTTATACTGTTTTTGACAATAAACAACAAAGTTCTTTTTACTTCATGGGTGCAACTTCACCATCTACAAATAATACCAATCAAACAATTGATGTAACAAAAGTTTCACAGTTAAAATCATTAATTGAAGCAAATACTTTACCAAGTTCATTTTTATCATTGGTAAATTCAAGCAATAATAATGCTGGTTTTTTACAATTTATTAATACTAGTTTAAGTAAAGGTTATCCAGTTTCTAAAATTAGTTTTACTTTAGAACCAAATGATACTGTTGGTACTTTAAAAATTACTGCTAACATTACTGCAAGCAATTCACCTGACAAACAAGCACATACATATGTTGTTACTTATACTAATTTAAATAAACAGACAAATTATAAATTTATTTTTAAAAATAATGTTTCTGCATTTGGAAATGTTCCTTTCAACTCAGTTCTACCATCTTCAGTAACTGAAGGAGATATAGTAAAATACTTAGTTGAATACCAAGGTTTTAGTTCAAATGATTTTGACATTTCTTTAACTCCAAATGATATAGAAGGTAGTTTAACAGTTACAGCTACATTAAATAAAGATTATGCTTCTGCTATTGGAAATAGTGGACATGGGTTTAATAATTATGTTTCATATTACACATTTAAAGATTTTATGACAACTGATGAATATAATAGCAAATTTTCTGTAACCTTTGTAGATGACAGTGATATAGCATTAATGGATTTTAAATTAAAGCAAGTTCAAGAAATTTATGACACTTTAGTTAAAGATAAAAAACAACTTGTAATTGGTGATAAAACATATAATAATTTAAGTAGTTTAATTGAGAATTTGTTAGTTAAAAGTTTTGGTTCATCAGTTCCTAAAAATTGAGAAAAGCAACCTTCAATAATAACAGAAATGTATATTGATAATTCATTAGGAATTGCAAGTTTTTATGTAAAAATTCCTCAAAATTTACTAGATGGAGCAAGTAGTGATTTAAACTTAATTGCAAATTATTCTGGATTTGTTCAAGGAAATGCTGATCAAACTAATGATAATTTATCTTTTGTTTCAAACAACATGTTAAAAAATTATTTGATTTCACAAAAGTTTTTTAATGAAGATGAAATTAATGAAATAACAGTTAAAACTTTTACTGAATGAGTTTTAGATGATAACAATATAAAAAATTTAATAACTTATAAAACTGGTCAATACATAACTAAATTGGATAGTAATGATTTTAAACTTACTGTAGTTCCAAATGAAATTCAAAAAACAGTTTCAATTACTATTGATTTTGGAACAATGACTGATAATAAGTCTTTATCAACTTATAGCATTCAATATATTCTTTAAATTAAAGTTTTAAACAAAAAATTATAATATGGTATTAAATTAATGTGGTATTAAATTATGGGGATAAGTATAAATCAGGTTATTGATAATAAAAAAATAGCAATTAATGCATTAAAAAAAATAAGATTAAGTTTTATAGGATATTTATTTTTCTTATTATTTGCATTTTTGTTTTTAGTAACAGCAATAGCAGTTTATTCAGCTTTTTTAGTTGTTTATAAATTATATGAATTAAGTTTTTTTGTTTATTTTATTTATCCAATTATAGTCTTTTTTTGATTAATGATTTTTGGGTTTGTGTCATATTCTTTAGCAGAAACAGTTAAAAGTAAAATTGAATTTCAAGAAGTTTCAAATATCCTTTTTTCAAAAAAAGAAATTAACAAGATATTTAACCCATTTTGATTATTAGTAAAAATTACTAAAATCAATATGATTATTAAAAACTTGAAGAATACTAATCCTGATCCACAAAATATTGTTGACCTAATTGATTAATTTTTAGTTAATACCCCCTTTTTTATATTTATTAAGGTTGGTATAATTAATATGATAGTAGTTATAAGCTATACATATTTTATTATTTTTTATTTTTACTATGAGATGAGGTTTTATGAAAAAAAGAAAATTGTTTTTAACAACCTTGCTAGCATTACCAGTTATCGCTGCTCCTTTAATGGTTAGTTCTGTTTTAAAGAAAAATGAAAGTTTATCACTTGTTGATCAAAAATTAACAGCAGATACTAATACATCTGGTCTTGTTAATCTAGAAACTGATGCAAATCAAAACGGTCAAGTTTCTATTCCTTCAAATTATTACAAACAAAATAGTATTAACACATTATCTAATAGTAATGGTCCTATTTTGCTATTTGATGAAGGTAAAATTTTTGGTGCAACAGATTGATATGGTAATCCAGCATGATATGTTAAATTAGGAAGTAGTGATGGATATTATTCAAGTTATTGATATACAACATCATCTAGTAGTGCTATTGATTTTAATCAAGCTGGTAGTAAAGTTGTTGATTGAGATTATAACTATGAAACTGATAATTTATATGTTTTAACAGATACTTCTTATTTAATTATTATTACTTCTAAAACTGGAACAATAGTTTCAGCTACAAAAATTAGTGAAACAGTAAACAAAGTTGAAATTATTAAATTTAACAGTACTGTTTATTTATGAAATAGTAAAGCAACTAATCCAAAAATTTTCACTGTAGATTCTAAAACAGGAGTAATTTCTAAAACAAATATAACAAATAGTGCTTGAAATTCAAAATATTTAATTGGTTTGATTCCATTAGATGTTAATTATTCAGTTGCTGTCTTTTCTTCTTCTTCTGTTAATGAAACTGCTAGTAGCACTGTAAATTTTGAAATGAAATTTGTTGATGATACTTTAGTTGATTTAAATAGTAACTTAACTGGCAATACTGTTAGTTTGAGTAATGTAAAAGCAGGAGATATTTATATTAGTGGTTTTGCTAGAAATAGTGATTTTGTTATTTTTATTGGAAACAAAATTTATAGTGTTTCTTTAAATAAATCAGTTATTACAGAAAGTAAATTTACTGATTTGCTTAGTAAAAGTACTAACTCTAATTTAGGAGATTTTAGTATCACTAACAATGTAAATTCTGCTTTTATAGATAGCAATAACCAAATTTATTTTAAAACTGATTCATCAGCTGATTTTAACTACATCTCTATTAGTAATCAATTTACTAAAGTAACTATTTCTACAACAGGTACTAACAATGTTTTTACTAGTAGTAATGTTAATGATGCTCAAGTGTTTCCAGTTCCTAAAACTGGTGTTAATACATTGGTTTCTTGAGAATATACAGGTTATGTACTTAGCCCAACTGACTTTACAGGTACAGGTTTTAAAAATAGTTCATTATTAACTCAAAAATATACTACAACAAGTCGTAGTCCAATGTTTAGAATTGATGGTTCAAATACATCCTCAATTCCAAGTGTTGTTCAAGCATCAAATTTAGTTGCTTCTCAATCTGCACTTTCAGGCTTTGCATTAGATACTAATAATGCAACTATTATTGCTGATGATATAACTGGTTATGCTTTTATTAGAGTTCCATATATTATTAGACAAGCGTGATATGATAATTCACAAACTGCAAATGGTTATTTAATTTCAAGATTTAAATTTGTTAGTGTAGCAACAGTAACAACTTGAGTAAGTCAAAGTAATTTTGCAAATATTTTTGGATCTTATGAAACTAATCAAATTGATGAAGCAATGTTAAAAAAACAAGCAACTTCAATTATTAGTGTTCCACAAAGCATTTTATCTCAAGCTAATAATAATTTAGATATTAATTTTATTATTGTTAGTAGAACTCCAAATACTGGAAAAATTACTTTGAATGCCACAATAAGTTATACAAATTCATATGGTTCAGCAATTAGTTATGCTATGAGTAAACAACAAGAATATACAATTGCTAAACAAGCAGCAGCTTATTCTTTTATGTTTGCAGGTGCTGATAATAATTTTAATAAAATTAATGTTACTAATAAAACTACAAATGAATTGTATGAAAGTGCACAAAAAGAAATTAAAAATAATAATACAACTGAATTCTTTTCAACAGATGTTATTAGTTTAGGAGCAGACTATGTTGATTATGCTAATACTTTACCAAGTTTATGACAAGTTGAAGGTATTAGTAAATTCATAACAAAAAATGATAAATATCCTTCTAATGCTGTAATTGAGGTTTTAGCAGCAGATGATGAAATAGGAAGCATTATTATTCTTGTTTCTTACAACAATTTATCTAATTCAACTCCTAGTAAATTTGCTATTAAATATACTGGAATAGTTAATTATTCATCAGCTCAAGTTCAGTTTGCTGGAAATAATGATACTAACACTTTATATTCAGAAAAATTTAATGATAATAATATTAAAATTTTAACGTCAGTTCCAGGTTTTGCAGATTATAATGTAAAACTTGCCTCTGATGTTACAGCAGGTGCTTTAACATCATTGTATTCAACACAATTAATTCAATATATGGGCTTTACTCCAAAAGTTACTATAGTTGATAATCAAAAGAATGATGCAGAAGGTAATAGTTCTTTAGACATGGAATATGGTTCAGTTTATTTAAAACTTGACTTTACTGAAAGTGAATCAAGTGTACTATATGATAGTAAAGAAGAAAAAATTCTTTTCCCAAAAATTTTATATGACAAAATGGGATTAAAAAATGGTGTAATTTACCAAAGATATATTGGAATGCTTCCAATTGGTGAAACTTATGGGATTACTATTAATCAACAAAAAGAAAGAGAATTAATTTTTGCAAATAATGTTAATGCTGAATTCTTACCTTCAGAAATTACAAATATTTTAGATGTAAAAGGATATGATGTAACTGCTGGAGATACTATTAACATTGATGGTTATAGTTGAAATGGTGAAATTTTAGTGTTTTATGTAAGTGCAAGATCTAAAACTTATGAAAGTGTTAGAATTGATCATAAAGAATTTCAAGTAAATTGAGCTCCAAAATTTGCTAACATAAGACAAACAAGTTTAATAGTTGCTGTAATTACAAGTCTTGTAGGTATTACTTTAGTAGCTTTAGGAATATCTTTATATATAGTTAGAAGAAATAAAATTAGAAAACTATTAAAATAAAATGTTTTTTTATAATAAAAGTGCAACACATTATTATGTTTTGCACTTTTTATTTTTTTATTATTTTTTTAAATTAAGTTTATTTAGCAATATAAATGAGTATAATATTTATTGCATAGTCAGCATTTTAATATTTAAAAGATTGAAATTAATGGCTTTTTAGTTTTGTTAGTAAGTATGCTGAAATACTGAAATCATCTGCATTAAATTACTTTTAAAGAATTAAAAATCTTATTATGTATTTTTAATATTTTATTAACAAAAAAATTATAAAAAATAGGAGAACAAAAAGAATGTCAAGATATTTAGGTAGTATTACTAAAAAGTCAAGAAGATATGGTTTTTCTTTGTTAGAAAATGATAGAGAGTTTATAAAAGGTAAAAAAAGAACTTATGCACCTGGACAACATGGAAATAAAAGAGTGAAATTGTCAGGTTATGGTGAACAATTACAAGAAAAACAAAAAATGATGTATTTATATGGGTTAAATGACAGACAATTTAGAAGAACTTTTATTATTGCTAAACATATGAAAGGTGCATTAACTCTTAATACTTTTATTGCATTGGAAAGCAGGTTAGATAATCTTGTTTATAGAATGGGATTTGCCCCAACTAGAAGATCAGCAAGACAATTAGTTAATCATGGTCATGTTTTATTAGATGGTAAAAAGGTAACAATTCCTTCATGTATGGTAAAACTTGGTCAAGTTATTGAAATTGCTAAAAAATCAAAGGAATTACCTGTAGTGCTAGCAGGTGCTAGTAATATTCCTTGTAAATTTGTTGATTCAGATTTAAAAAACAAAAAAGGTACATTTGTAAGATTCCCTGAAAGAGAAGAATTGCCTGATGGAATTAATGAAGCTTATGTAGTTGAATGATTCAATAGATTAGTTT
>CAMWUV010000022.1 GCA_947177535.1 uncultured Mycoplasma sp. | reverse complement strand
CTTGATGATGATGACCAAATTTCTTTATTTAATTACAACTAAAATAAAAAATTACTAAGTTTTATTTTTTAATAAATAATTAATAAATAACTCAATTGCTAACATTGACCTTACATCATTTTCACAATATATTTTCATTTCGTCTTGAATTTTTTTTCATTTTTCATTTGAAATTAAATTAAAAAACCTTTTTGTAGTTTCTTCTTGACATATTTGGCCATTGCTAATTTCAAGATTTCCATAATCTAAACATTTTGCTATTTTATAAATTTTTTTATTATATTTTCCAATTAAGGGTAAAACTTTTTTTATTGAATAAAAGCCACAAAGTTCTTTAAAAAACAAAATATAGCCAAAATCAGAACTAGAACTTAATTTAAAAAAATCTGCTAAGTCGTAAATGTTTTTTATTATTTCTGATACTTTAAAGTAGTATAATGGCTTGTTTATAAATTGTGCCATTTCTTTAAGTCTAGAACACTCAAAATTTTTATTATAAACAATATAAGAAGTTTTGTGTGGACTTTTTATTTTTCACATTTTATTAATAAGTTCTGGTGTAGGACCAAAGTATAATTTATCAATAATTTTTTCAAATCATTCAATATTAATTTTTTTTGGATCAATAATAAGATTTTCACATTTTAAATTTTCTGGTTTATCTTTTTTAGTTGCTTTGATAATTGAACACTGAGTAACTATTTGCATAAATGGTAAAGAATTATCAATTACTCTTATTGGTGAGTTAATTGTTTCGAAGTCAAAGTAAATTTTATTTAGATGAATTTCATTTATTTTTGCTTCACTCATTAAATTATTTATTAATATTTTTTCTTTTGTTTTAAATAAATCTAAATAAAATGTGGGATTTTTTTTAGGTTGTTTTAAAAAATTTTCAATACTGTCATTTTTTTTAATAAATTCTATTTTTTCTTTATTTTGATCTGCTACATTTCCTGAATAATCATATAGGTTATATCCCATTAGTGAATATAGCTTTCTTTCAAGTTGGAAATAATCACATGTTTTAATAGGACTTTTATCATTTATAGACGGTTCAAAAATTGGAACACTTTCATCATTTAACTTTCTTTTGTGTTTTTCCAAATCAGTTATAACAGTTCTAAATTCATTATTAATTTTTTTTAGTAATTCAAATGCTCTATTATATTTTTTTGAACTTTGCCCATTTGGTGAACACTCTATGTTGGATTCAATTTTACTGAAATTGCTATACATTAAGTCTTTTATTTTTAGTGGCTCCAAATTTTCTGAGTATGGAGTTCCTTTTTTAATTTGATTTTTTAATTTAACAATTTCATTAATTGATGTAATTCCTCTTTTTTGAAAATCTGGAAAGTTTACAGTTTTAGATAAATTTATGTATGGTGTGGTTTCAAGTGACACCAAATTTTTATTTAAAAAATTATATTCAATTAGGCATAATTCATATTCATAAGTAAAATCTAAGTTTTTTAAATAACTTTGACTTTCAATAACATTCATTTGAAAAAATAAATCAAGATAATGAACAAACTTAGCAGTTGTAGTGCCTTTAGTTTCAATAATTTTTATTTCATTTCCATTTTTAACTAATGCGTCTGGTTTTGTTATTAGATTTTGATAAATAAAAACAGGTTGAAAAATTATTATTAAATCATTTTTTCTGATTAGTTCTTCTGTTTTTTTAGCTTGCTGTTCATTTGTTTTA
Source organism: uncultured Mycoplasma sp. (assembly GCA_947177535.1). GTDB lineage: Bacteria > Bacillota_I > Bacilli_A > Mycoplasmatales > Mycoplasmoidaceae > Malacoplasma. The sequence continues at coordinate 6,532 of CAMWUV010000022.1, read as the reverse complement.
TTTTTGTATTCTTTTTCTAAGTCATAGTATTTTTTTATTTTTTTGTGTGTTTTAATAATATATTTTCTAGACTCTTGGTCTATTATGTTTCCTTGGATGATGTAAATATTATCATTTTTAAGTTCTAAAGGATTTGCTTCTTTATATTGTTTGTAAAATTCATAACTATCAATTTCTAAACTTTCATCCAAATTTTCTTCTTCATTATCATCATTTTCTATGTTTTTGCTAATACTTGCATCTTTTAATTTGTTTTTGTTTTTATAAAATAAGATATCAGATTCTAGTTTTGATTCTATTTCTTGAATAGTAAAAAACCATAAACCTTTTGGTTTTGTATAATAATCTATAAAATTATATTTACCTAAATATTTGCTTATTTTCATTTTTTTAAAATTATCTTTAATACTTAATTAAATATTATTTTTTTAAATTTGTAAAAATTTATTTTTTTGCTAGAATAATATATTAAACATTTTTATTAAATTAAGGAGCAATAATATGTCTAATATTTGAAACAAAGATGATAGAATTATGGAATTAGTTGTTAAACATTATAATGTTGAATTAAAGGCTTCAAATACTTATAGTCACTTAGCAACTGTTGCTAAGAGTTTAGGATATGATAATGTTGCAAATTATCTTGTTAATATGGCAACAGATAAATTAACTGCACATTTACCAAGATTGAGTGGTTATCTAATGCAAGTTGATTATGTTTTAAAAATTAATCAATTAAGCATTCCAGAAAGTTTTGGTATTTTAAATAACATTCAAGATGTATTAAATGCTGCTGTTAAAACTGAACAAAAAGTTAGAGAAAGTGTTTCACAAGTTACTGAAATTTCTTTGGCAGCAAAAGATTTTGAAACTTTTGAAAGAATGCAATGATTTGTAAGAGATTCAATTGAAGATCTTGAAGAAATTAGTGATTTAGCTACATATGCAAGTGCAGCAAATGTAAACATGATTAATATTGAAAGTATTGCACTTTCTAGAATGAATAAAGAAAAAAAAGAATATTAATTTAAAATTATATTACTTGATTATTTTATTTTTAGTAAGCAAGTAATAGTTTGGGGATGTCACGGTTTCGACATGAATTATTAATCTATAAATGCAGCAGGGTAAGCCCTTTATAGCTGTCGAGGCTAATAAATGCTAAGAAAAATAATAGTGAAGCTATTGATGTAGAACTTAACGATTTTGAAATCAATGCTTTAAGCCAACAAGCTAATTTAGCTCTATACGCTTAATTATAATTGGTAATAAACTTATGTCTTTTTCTAGGTAGGTATAAGTGTTTAATAACTAGATAGCTAATTTAATTCCTATAATAATTAGTGAAATTCGTTAGGATTACTTTTAATGATAGACTGTTTCAAATCTTTGGTTAAAAGGAAATTTAAATTTGAAACTAAGCTGTAGATTTTATTGTATTGTAATTTGTGGAAACGGGTTCGACTCCCGTCATCTCCACCATTAAAAATTTCACTAGTAAATAAAAGGGTAATGACTACTCTTTTATTTTTTATTTTCTTTTAAATAACACTTTAAAGTAAATTTAAATATTTCAAAAATTTAAAATAAAATAAAGTTGCATAAAGTTTCATAAGACTTTATGAAGTTTATTATAAAAATTTTAAGGAATCTAGATGTCAAACGGTAATCAACAGGCTACAGCTGCTGTTAAACAAACTCCAATGACCACTACTAGTCAAACTACTATTGGTAGTGGACAAGTTGGTAAGCAAGCTGTAACCAAAGAGATACCTCAAAAAAAATTAGTTCTTATGTGAGCTATGATTTTAATTGGGTATTTCTTGTTTGTGGTTCAATGATATTCAATAGGTAACTTTGCAGGTGGTTACAATGCTAATATTGGTACTGTAACAGGTAATGCAGCACTTTCTGCAATGCCAAATTGAACCATTACTTTAATGCGTGGTATTGGTTCAATTCTTGCTGGTTATTTATTAGCAAAAGTTGGACATAGATATGCTGTAATAACAGTATTATCTTTAATGGTTTTGTCTTTTCCATTTTTAATAGTAATAGGAATTAAATGAGACCCTAATACTCCAGAAGGATATAATAGTACAGCTTTTGGTTTGTTCTTATTTTTTAGACTATTTTTAGCAATTGGAGGTACTACTCTAATTACTTATACTAATAGTGTTATTGCTAAAATGCCTACAGAAAAAAGACCTACTTTTATGACTATTAACCAATTTGGTTTTAATGGTGGAGCTTTTTTTGCAAATTTCTTTTTCTGTTTTGGATTAAGTTCTGTAATTAATGCTAATCCTGCTATATGATTGACAATACTAACTTTACTACTTGCTTTTATTGCAATTATATTGGTAGTTTATATTATGTTTGGTATGGAAGTTCTTCCTCCACAGAAAAAACAAAATATTAAATTTCAAAATGATGATGTAACTTATGGAAAAGTATTTAAACAAAGTTACACATGAAAAATGTCTACAATTTTCATTATTTGATTAATTGCAGTAGTTTTCATTAATAGTGCAACAATGAGAAATGTGATTGAACAATCACCTGCAAATCTTCAAACTTTAATTCAATGAAATATTGATAAAAAAGGTGTTGATGGTACTTGAATACCATCTATAGCTGCTACTACTGAAGGAACTGCTAGTAATGTTGTTGTAGGATCAGGATATAACTGAGTTTGACCAACATTTATTTGTATGTTTGTAGCAGGTTTCTTTGTTGGTTTATTATTCATTTCTCCATTTAGTAAAACTATTTATAAAAGAAAATTATTTTTCCACACAATGTTTATTTTAGGATTTGTGTTTGCAGCAATTTCTTTAATGATAGGTTATTTTGGAGGTTATGGTAATAGTGCAGCTTTAGCATTCTTCTTTATTTTTATATTTATTAGTGGAATGTTTTTATGAGCTGTTCAACCAGTTTTACTTTCTTTATATCAACAAGCACCTCAATCAAATCCTAAATATGCAGGTATTATTGCTGGATTAATTTGAGGTATTGGTTATGTTGGATATACTATATTTGAATTAATATTCTCTGTAATTTCTTCATATGCTGGAAATGCTACTGCTTTTTCTGATGCTTTAATTCAAGCTAAAGCTGCAGCTAGTACTTTACAAGATGGTGGTGTTGCAGATTGAGTAGCAGCTAATTATACAGCTCCTGTAGGAAATATAATAACATTTATATTCTTCTTCATTGCTTGTTTATTAGTATTTATCCCAATTCAAATGCTTCCACCAGCTGGTATTAAAGATGCAAATGGTAACTTTGTTCCATTTACTAAAACATGAAAACCTTGAGAATGAAATTTTAAAAAACCTGAAGTTCGTTTTTAGTTAGATAAAAATTTTGAAATTATGAATAGATAGCGATGCTATCTATTTTTTAATTATTAATAAATAAAATTTAAATAATTTTTATTAACAGTAATTACTAATATTATGAAATAAATTTAAAATAATTGATGACACTAGTGATTAAAAAAAATTATAAAAAATAAATCCATAACATTAAAACATTTTTTATGTAAATTTTTGTTTTAGCTAATTCAAAATAAATGAGAATATTTTTTCTTAAGGTTTATAATTTTTTAGTTATGATAGAAAATGAAAAAATATTTTGTGAAGAAAAAGAAATTAATGAAGTTTTGGAAAAATCTTTACTGAAAATAAAAAAAATGACTAATCATTATAGAATAATGTTTTTTTTAGAAATTATTTTATATTTAGTTGGTGCATGTCTTTTAGGACTTTGTAAACAAAGTTTAATTGCAATAATTTTTGGATCAATATTTATAAGTGTTTCTTTAGTTTCTACATGTGTAAATTATATTATTAATGTTTTGCTTATAATTGAAATTGGATATTTAAAAACATATTATAAAAGTGTAGAATCATTATTTTATCTTTTTTTGGTTGGTTTATTTCTTATAATACCTACGTTAATTTCCTGTTTTGCTATAAGAAAATTTTATTTTTTTAAATAAAAATTTTTATTTTCTTGGAAAAAATAGATTTTCATAAAAAAGAATATAATTATTATTAAATTCAAGGAGACAATAAAATGTATGAATTAACTCTTTTAGAGACACAAAAAGCAATAAAATTTATAAAAGATTTATTTCAGATAAATTTATCACATGCACTAAGACTTCATCGTGTAACTGCTCCAATTATTTTAGAACCTGATACTGGTATTAATGATGATTTAAATGGAACAGAATCACCAGTATTTTTTTTGAGTAGTAAAAATGGATTAAAAGGTGAAATACCACATTCGTTAGCTAAATGAAAAAGATTAGCACTAGCAAAATATGATATTCCTTTACATGAAGGTATATATGCTGATATGAATGCTATTAGAAAAGATGAAATTATATCCAATATTCATTCAATTTATGTAGATCAATGAGATTGAGAGTTACATATTAAAAAATCTGAAAGAAATCTTCAAACTTTAAAAAATGTAGTAAATAAAATTTATGAAATTATTAGATTTTGTCAGCAAGAAGTTAATAAGAAATATGAATGATTTGATGGAAAATTATTACCAGAAAATATTACATTTATTACTACACAAGAATTATTAGATAAGTATCCTGATAAAACACCTAAAGAAAGAGAAAATTTAATAGCAAAAGAATTTAAGGCAGTGTTTATTATTGGTGTTGGAGAAAATTTATCAAATGGTGAGCCCCATGATTTAAGAGCTCCAGATTATGATGATTGGTCTTTAAATGGAGATATTATTGTTTGGAATTATACAACTAATTCTGCTTTAGAGTTAAGTTCAATGGGAATAAGAGTAGATGAAAAAAGTTTATTATCACAATTAGAAAAAGTTGGAAAGTCATCTAGACAAAAGTTAGAATTTCACAAAAAATTATTGAATAAAGAAATTCCATACTCTATAGGTGGAGGAATTGGACAAAGTAGACTATGTTATTTTTTACTTCATAAGAAGCACATAGGTGAAGTACAAACATCAATTTGGCCTGAAGAAGTAATAGAAGAAGCTTTAAAAAACAATATAAAAATACTTTAAATTATAGGTTTTGCTTATATGAAGCGAAATCTATAATTTTTTTATTAAATTTTTTATTTATTTCTTTTTTTATTTTTTCCAAATCAGATTCACTAATTTTTTTAGATTCTTCTATATCAAAAATTGATTGTTGATAACTATTTTCATTTGATACTATATTATTTACTGTAATACTAACATTAATTATTTCACTATAATGGTTAGAGGAAATAGATTGTTCAAAAAGTTTTAAGACAATATTTAGTGGTATTTTTGAAGCATATTTTTCAAATTTATAAAATTTATTTATGGTTAAATCATTCTTTAGTTTTAATCTTAAGTTTAAACTAATAAAAATATAATTTTTTTTATTTAAATTAAAATTAATATCTTTTATTAATTCATCTATTAATTTAAAAAATTCTGGATATTCAGTAAAATTACGAATTGATTGACTTCTGCTAATATTTTTACTTTGAAAATTAGGATTAATGATTTCACATGTAATTCCCAAAACATTCATTTTTATTTTTGATCAAGATATTCCTATTTTTTTTCTAATTAAATAATCATTTTTTAAAAGCGCAATATCTTTAATGAAATTAATTTTTAATTCTTTAAAAATATTAGCAGTATTTGGACCAATTCCAATAATTTTATTTATTGGTAAGTCATATATATAATTTTTGAAATTATTTTTATCTAAAGTTAAAAAACCATTAGGTTTACATAAATTTGTAGCCATTTTTGCTAAAAATTTTGTGAAAGAATTACCAATGCTACAATTTAAATTAAATTTGCTTTTTATCTCATTTTTTATATATGAAGCAAATTCACTTTCTTTTCAGTTTTCAAATTTTGAATTACTTACATCTAAATACCATTCATCTATTGATCCAGTTTCCATATTTTTTATTAAAGATTTTAAAAATTTTTCTATTTTATAAGAAATTTGTAAATATTTGTTTTTATCAGGTGGAACAATAATAAGATTTTTACAAATTTTTTTAGCTTCTAATAAAGGCATTCCAGATTTAATGCCTAGTTTTCTAGATATATAATTGGCTGAAGAAACTACTCTGTGACCAACAACCATTGGAATAGTTAAATAAGTGGGATTGTATAAAGATTCAACTGATGGAAAAAAACTATCCATATCAACATGAAAAATTTTATTTTCCATATGAATACTCCAAATAAAATAAATATTCTGTATTTTCTTTTTTTGCACCTTTTATAGGTGATTCAATAAACCCAAGATTTTTAATATTTAAAGAACTAAGTAATTTTTTAAAATCTTCAATAATTTTGAAATGATCAGATTTTTTAGCAAAACCTTTTGTTTTGCTAATTTTTTTTCCTATTTCAAATTGAGGTTTTAGTAAAACAACAGCTTTTCAATCTTTTCATTCTAGTTCAATTATTTTTTTAATTATTAAAAATACACTTATAAAAGAACCATCAACACAAATAAAATTAATTTTAT
>CAMWUV010000021.1 GCA_947177535.1 uncultured Mycoplasma sp. | reverse complement strand
CATTTATTTATATAAATTATTGTAAATTAGTAAAATTTAAAATAATAAATTTCTATTTAAGTTTCATTTTCTTCTATAACTTTAAATCCAATAATTTTTTTTAAAATAGCCATTAATAGTGGTCTTCAAACTAAAAAATTTGAAACAAATCATCTTATTCCAAATCCCAAAACTTTATAATTTCTACAATGTTTTGGACCAATCACATCACTAATTAAAATTTTGTTTTCTTTTCTTGCTTTATAAGGTCTGCAACTTGCTGCAACAAATGCTCAATTGTTTGCATAGAAAAATCATTTTTCATTAAATTGTTTTGTATTTAACAAAGTATTTTTGCTTGATAAAATATTCAATAGCAATTTATTGGGATCAAATATCTTTGTTTGATTTAATGTAGAAAATTGATTCATTCTATTATAAAAATATAAAATCTTGTTAGAAAATAATGCTTTTTTATAAATTGTTTTTCAAATTAAACCAAAATATACATCTTCATAAATTAATAAATTTTCTTTATGAAAAATTTCATTGTTTAATAAAAAATCTTTTTTAAAACATTGTCTTCAATCAGTTTGAAAATCTGTATGAAATCATTTGTTCATTTTTTTATTAGGAATGTTTTCTAAAACAAAAGATATTTCTTTTTTCTGATGAAAATATTCATCTTTTGGTTTAAAAATCCATTTATATTTAAAAACCACTAAATCTATATCTTTGTATTTTTCAAAGCAAGAAATTAAATATTCAACAGCATCATGAGTGATTCAATCATCACTATCAATAAATCAAATTAATTCTCCTTTTGAAACACTAACTCCATAGTCTCTTAGCTTTCCAACTCCCAAAGAATTTTCAATGCAATAATATCGATAACCTTTTTGAACAATTAATTCTTTGTAATTTATTTTATTATCTGAATAATCATCAATAAAAATAACTTCAAAATCTTTGCAAGTTTGACTTTCTAAAGAATCAAATAATTTATTCATCCAAATAAGTTCAGTATTTTTAAAAGGAATAATAATAGAAATTTTTGGCATATAAAAACTTAAATAAGATACTAAGTATTTTTAATTTTATTTTTTTACAATCTCAGAAAAATTTACATCAACAACATTTTCACGACCCAAAATGTCAATAGTAACTTTAGCTTTTTTATTTTCTAAATCTATTTCAGTAATAACCCCTTCAGAACCTTCAATTGATCCACTTACAATTTGAACTGTGTTACCAATTGCAAACAAAGGACTTTTATTTTGACTGTTACCATGTGAAAATAGTTCAACTGAAATGTTGTTTTCATTTTCTTGCTGTTCATTAATTTCTTTTTCTTCAATAGATTGATTATGATTTTCTAAATATTCTGATTCTTCTTCTAAATTAATTTCTTGTTGTTTTTCAACATTAGAAATTTCTTCAGATTTTGATTCAATAATAATTTCTTCTTTTTCTTCTTCTAAATTAGATTTATTAGTAGACAATGAAGAATCAAAAAATCCCTCATCATTTAATAAATCATTTTCCTTTTCTAAAAATTCAATTTTCTTTTCTGGTTCTCTTGGTTTTGTAATTGTTTGTTCAAGAAAAACATCAGGAGTTTTATTAATAATAATGTCCTTATTCATTTCAGGATTGAATAAGTTTTCAACCTCATAATCAGACATTGGAATAGGTTTAGCACCTTTTCCTGATGAACCTACAAATCCAGTTACTCCAAAAGTGTTTCTAATAATATATCATGCATCATCTGCCATAACCATTTTGATGTAAATGTATCCAGGAAATCTATTAATTTCTCTAATTCTAGTTTTTTTATATCGATTACCTGGTAATGTTTCCCAAGTAATTGATTTAGTATTTCTAAATCTAGTTGGCGGAGGATTATTAATTGGATCAAAAACTTCAATAGTAATTTCTCTAGTTTTTAACAATCTCATTTCTTGAACAACATCTTCCAAATTATAAGCTCTTACTTTATCTTCAATGTTTTTATAAACTGTATCTTCATTACCAGTAATTGATGTAACAATATATCATTTTGCTTTATTTTTATTTTCAATTTGTAAATCTTTATTTTCCATTGTTATCTCCCTCAATATATATAAAATCTATTGTCTAAGCAATTGTTAGTGCTAATCCAATTAATGTAAAAATTACTCCAAAAAAAACTATGACTACAATTATTATTAAAAAATTTGACGCTAATTCTTTTTTTGATGTTCAGGTAACTCTTTGAAATTCTTTACCAATTCCAAAAAAGAATTTTTTAAATTTATTTTCTTTTTTTGCTTTATTCAATTTAGATTCTTTTTTTAAATCAACAACTATTTTTTCTTTTTTTTCAATTTCATTTTGATTGTTATTGTTGCCAAATAAACTTTTATTTTTTTCATCATTCATAATTTTTACCTTGTTTCTTTATGCAAAGTTTTCTTATTACATTTATAACAAAACTTATTTAATTCAAGTCTTTCTTTTCTAGCTGAATTTGTTTTTGTTTTATAATTTCTAGATAAACAATCTTCACATATCATTATTACTGTCTTTGCCATATTTTTGTGTGACATAAAAAAAACCCACTAAGGGTTGGTTCACTAAAGTAATTATATAATAAGAAAAATTTATTAATTAATAAATTTATTTGAAATAATTTTTTGAATATTTTATTAAATTTAAATATTTTCTATTTCATAAAAAACTAAAACAATAACAAACTTTTATTAGTATTTGAAAATTAATTAGTAGTTTAATGCACCATCAAAATATTTAAAATTTATGTTGATAATTGAGTTTAATATTTTAAACAGTACATTAAGCTAATAAAACATATAATTTTGATAGTGTGAAAATCATTGGTTACTGTCAGAAGTATAATTGATTCAATTTTTATCTATGAAAGTACTTCTAAAAAATATAATTTTATTTATGTAAATCAAGATAAGTTTGATTTAAAAAATATGAATAGCTATAAAGATAATTTTATTGGTATTAAAAAGTAACTACTAAACAAAATGGTAATTGTTAAATAGTTTAAGGAATTAAATGATTTTTAACAATAACACTTAAACATAATCCAATAATATTTATATAAACTATATTGATAGCTAATAAAATAGTAATTCTTATTAAATATTTTTCTATTTCTGAAAATGACTGAGATAAATGTAAAAAACTAGACTGACTAATTATAGGAAAAATTAATAATATTGATAATATGTTTACTAAAAATCAAAAAACAGAATAAACACTACCAATAATATTTATTTTTTTTAAAAAATCATCTTTTACTTTTAATAAATTGTAAATTAAACTTAAAATTCCTAAAAATCAAAAACCTAATGAAAATAAATAATTAAATCAAAAACCAACAGGTGGGTCTTTACTAATTGGTTTTTTGTCTTGTTCTATTCATATTCTTTGTGGAAATATAAAATGTTTATTCATGATATCAACATCTGCTTCTCTAATTTTTTCTGCAAGTTCTAAATCAGAATTAAAAAGAGAATAAAGTGAATAATAATTTGGATCAAAAAAGTTAAACTTAATTCCTAAAAAAAAATTTTTATTTTGTAATTAATTAAATCTTCATTGCAAGTATCAAAATCAAAATCAAAAAAGTTTTGAAGATAGCAATGTTCTTTATATAAAGATATAACTTTTTTTGGTCTAGAGTTGATAATAATTGGATAATAAGTTAAGTTGCAAAGAATAAAAAAACTTAAAAAAATAAATAAAGTTCACCATGAGAAAAAAACCTAAATTATAACTATCTCAATCAATGCTAAAAAAGTAAATAAAAGAAAAAAGAATAAATATAAAAAACAATAATATTTGAATACCAATAGTTTTAAATTGCTCTTTACTGTAGTAAAAAGTCATAAATTCTCTATCAGTGAATTCAGCAAATCATGATTTAAAAATAGATATGTAAACTGCGCAATTAAATATGGGAATAATTAGTATTCATCATGGTAGTTTTAACTGACTAAACCTTACTGCAAGAGATATGTTTTTTTTAATACTAAATTCCATAAATAAATTTTATATAAAAGTAAATTCTAATTTAATTAAAACACTTATTAGAAAAATTAGAATTTTTATTAATAACTTTATTTAAATAAAATTTTTAGATTTAGATCAAGATAATAGTTTTATATAATTTTCCACAAAATCTCAATCAGATTGTTCTTTTATTTATAAATGAAGTGATTATTAAATTATTGTTTTTTGTTATTTCAACATAATTACTAGTTATAAATTTTTTTCTTCATAAAACAAGTCTCAACAGTTACTGAACCAATAATTGACAATTCCCAATTTCTGCAAAAAACCACTTTTGATTCCATATCATTATTTTGATTTTTTGTTGTTATATAAAAAACTATCATATTCTAAAATCCAATTTATAGTGTCTTTTCTCTAGTAAGATGGTTTTTCTAATTCTTGTTTTTATAATATTAGTCCAATTAAAACTTTATTTTTTTCATATGATCAATTTATTAATTTTACAACCTTTTTTAATTCATTTTTTTTCATATTCTGTTTGAACATTATCAATATTATTTAAGTTATATAAATTTTTTGTTGCAAAAATTAAATTTAAATTTAATTCACGAATAACTTTTAAAGAATAATTAAAAAAATCAATGTTGTCAGTTTTAAATTCTATTGTTCCATTTACTGATAATAATTTCAAAAAAATATTTAAAAAATAAGGATTAGTAACTCGAAACTTTTCATGATGTTTTTTAGGTCATGGATCTAAAAAATTTAAATAAATTTTACTAATTTCATTTTCATTAAAAACATTATCAAGTATCTTTGCATCAACATCTATTATTTTTAAATTGTTTATTTTTTCAGTATTTTCTAATTTATTAATTAGTTTACTCAAAATTGTTGGATACTTATCAATTGCAACAAAATTAATATTAGGATTTTTCAAAGCTTTTTGAAAAATAAAAGTTCCTTTTCCACTACCAATTTCAATTTCAATTGGATTGTTATTTTTAAAAATAAATTGATTTCAAAAAGCTTTATAACTTGTTGGTGCTCCAATGTAATAATCTTTATTATTAAATACTTTTTGTTCAAAAAAAGAATTTTTTCTCAGTCTACCCATAGTTTATTTTTCTAATTTAATTCCCAATTCTTTTAATGATTTATCTGAAACATCAGATGGTGTTTCAAATAATAAATCAGTTCCACTTGAACTTTTTGGAAATGCAATAACATCCCTAATATTATTAGTTTTTAGCATAATCATTAAAAGTCTTTCTAAACCTAAAGCAATTCCACCATGTGGGGGAACACCATATGAAAAAGCATTAATAATAAAACCAAATTTATCATTAATTTCTTTTTCTGATAATCCTAAAAATTTAAAAATTCTAGTTTGTAAATCTGTATCATAAATTCTAATTGATCCTCCACCAATTTCATAACCATTTAAAACAATATCATATGCTTCTGCTAATGTTTCTTTAGGGTTTTTTTCAAAATTATTTACTCATTCTTTTTGTGGCATAGTAAAAGGGTGGTGTGCAGAAACATAGCGATTTTCTGTTTCACTATACTCAAATAGTGGTCAATCTACAACTCATAAAAATGCAAAATCTTGCTTTATAACAATCTTATTAGAAACATTTAAAAATTCTTTTCTAACAGCTCCCAATGCTTGTAAAGTTATTTCACTATCATCTGCTATGAAAAATAAAGTACCTTCAATTAAATTATTATCATTACAAATTTTTTCAATAATTTCTTTTTCAATTACACTAGCAATTGATCCACTTTCTATTTTTTTGTTTTTTATAAATAAGTATGCTAATCCTTTTGATTTATTATCATTAGCTACTTTCTCTAATTTTTTTATTTCATTTTTTGAAATTAAATCTTGTAAAAATAATCCACCAATTCTTTTTTTAGAATCATAAATATTTTTAAAAATTTTAAATTTGGTATTTTGAAAGTATGGTGTTAAATTCATTATTTTATTTTCAAATCTCAAATCAGGTTTATCTGAGCCATAGTTTTCCATTGCATCACTATATTTCATTCTTAAAAAAGGTGTTTTTAGATTAATGTTTAAAAATTCTTTAAATATATAAACTAAAAGTTCTTCAATAATTGTTTGAATTTGTACTGCATCTAAAAATGAAGTCTCAACATCTAATTGTGTAAATTCAGGTTGTCTATCAGCTCTTAAATCTTCATCTCTAAAACATCTAACAATTTGAAAATAACGATTCATTCCACCAATCATTAATAATTGTTTATAAATCTGTGGAGATTGGGGAAGAGCAAAAAATTTTTTACTTCTTGTTGGAACAAGATAGTCTCTTGCTCCTTCTGGAGTTTGTTTAGATAAATAAGGTGTTTCAATTTCATTAAAATCATTATTAATAAAAAAACTTCTAATTAAATTAATAATTTTTGAACGATTAATAATATTAGATCTAACAATTGGTCTTCGCAAATCTAAATATCGGTATTTTAGCCTTAAATCTTCTAAACCATCAGTTTCATCTTGAATTAAAAAAGGTGGTAATTTTGATTTTGAATAAACTTGAAAAGATTTTAAGTCTATTTCAAATTGACCTGTTTTTAGTTCTTTATTAACATTACTTCTTTTTCTAACAATACCTTCAACTGCAATCACAGACTCTTTAGGAGTTTTTAAACACTCATCAAAATAAGGATTTTTTTCTTCAACTACAACTTGTACAATTCCAGTAATATCATAAACATCAATAAAAATTAATGAACCAAGTTTACGATTTTTTTTAATTCAACCTTTTACACAAATTTCTTTATTTAAATATTTTTCGCTAACATTCCCACAATATATAACATTATTTTTTTCCATAAAAAAACCTTTTTTTCTTTTGTTTTCAAATAAAATTATTCTCTAAAAATATTTTTAATTTCTTCAATTAAATTATTTATTTTAATTTTTTTACTTTTTTGATTTTTTTGATCCTTTAAGATAACACTTTCTTCTTTTAATTCTTTTTCACCCAAAATAATAATTATGTCTGGATTAAATTTTTCAGCATATTTAAAATGTTTTTCCAACTTAGTAATCTCATAATTTGATTCAGTTATAATTGCATTTGATCTTAATTCTTGTATTAATTTTATAGAATTTTTTGCAGTATCACCCACTGATGCCACATAAACTTGTATTTTGTTTTCTAAATCTGTTTTATTCTCTTCATTAATTGCAATAGCAATTCTTTCAATTCCTAATGCAAAACCAATGCAATCATGATTAACATTTAATCCCATTTCTTTAATTAAATTTTGGTATTTTCCTCCACCTATTAAAGTTGATTGGCCTGTTAATTGATTTGAAGTACTTACAAATTCAAAAACTAATCCTGAATAATAATCTAATCCTCTTACTAAAGTTTCATCTATTTTAAAGTTTATATTTAAAGATTTTAAAACTTCTTGAATGTCATTAAATTCCTTTTTTTCATTATCATTAAAAAAATCTTTAACTTTAGGTGCTTTTTTTACAAATTCTTTTTCTCCATCAACTTTATCATCAAGAATTCGTAAGGGATTTTTATCTAATCTATTAATTGAGTCTTGTGTTAATTCTTTTTTATATTTTAAAAAATATTTTTTTAACTCATTAATTCATTTAGTTCTAGTTTCAAAATCACCAATATAGTTAATTTTAATTTCATACTTTAAAATTCCAAAAGATTTTAATATTTCATTACTCATAAGAATCATTTCAACTTGTTGATAAACATTTTTAATACCAATGTATTCAACTCCAAATTGAAAAAACTGACGAGTTCTTCCTTTTTGTGGCCTTTCATATCTAAACATTGGACCTAAATAAAAAAGTTTAATTGGTAGGGGGTTTGTGCTTAATATTTTGTTTTCTACAACACTTCTAATTACACCTACTGTATTTTCAGGTCTTAAAACTAAATCACGGTTAGATTTATCTTTAAAGTCATAAAATTCTTTTGTAACAATATCACTAGAACTTCCAATATTTCTCACAAATAATTCTTTGTGTTCAAAAATTGGGGTAATAATTTCTTTGAAATTAAATACTTTTGAAATTTTTTTTAAATTTTCACAAATTATATTAAATAATTCTACTTCTTCCCCAAATAAATCAAATGTACCTCTTGGTTTTTGGTTAATCATATTTTTACCTTATGTTTAAAAGTCACATATAAATTATAAAAAGTCATAAAAAAAATTATTTATATTTTTAAATTTTTTATAGAAAATGTTACTTCATTATCTGTCTA
>CAMWUV010000020.1 GCA_947177535.1 uncultured Mycoplasma sp. | reverse complement strand
ATAATATCTAATCATATATTATTAATCTTTTGTTAATCTTAAAAATTCACAAAAAACAAAAAATAATTCAATAGCTTTTACACCAAAAAATTATTAATTATTTTTAAATACAAAAATTAAATTTATCAAATATTTATATTAAATAAAAAAACATTCTTTTTCAGAATGTTTTTTGCTTATTTTATTCTCATTCAATTGTTCCAGGTGGTTTATTTGTGATGTCATAAACAACACGAGAAATTTGAGAAACTTTATTACAAATAATTGAACTAATTTTTTCTAATTTATCTAATGGAATTTTAGATCATTTTGCACTCATAGCATCTACACTATCTACTGCTCTTAATGCCAGTGTATAACCATAAGAACGATTATCACCAGTAACACCAACAGATTTTGAATCTGTTAAAACAGCAAAATATTGTCATGGTTTGTCTTTACTATCTTGATAAATTTTATCTATAAAACTTCTAAATAAATAATCTGCTTCCTGTAAAATATTTATTTTTTCTTCAGTAATTTCTCCAATTATTCTTACTGCTAATCCTGGTCCTGGAAAAGGTTGACGATAAATATTAGTATTAGGAATATCTAAACTCAATCCTAATTGTCTAACCTCATCTTTAAATAAATATTTAAGGGGTTCTAATAATTGAAAATTTAATTTTTCAGGTAGTCCACCAACATTATGATGTGATTTAATTGTTTTTGAAAATTTAGTACCACTTTCTATAACGTCTGGATAAATAGTACCTTGTAACAAAAATTTAAAAGGAACATTTAATTGTTTTGAAACTTTTTCAAACACATCTATAAAAGTATTTCCAATTATTTTTCTTTTTTCTTCAGGGTCTTTTATTCCTTTTAATCTAGATAAAAAAGTTTGTTTTTGATCAAGTAGAAAAATATTTTTACCAATCAATTTTTTTAATGTATAAGCAACTTCATTAGTTTCATTTTTTCTTAATAATCCATGATCAACAAAAACACAATACAACTTATCTCCAATTGCTCTTGAAGTTAATACTGCTGCAACTAATGAATCAACACCGCCACTAATAGCACATAAAACATTCTCATTTCCAACAGTTTTTTTTATTTCATTAATAGCATCTTCTTTAAAATTTGATGGTTTTCAATTGCATTCAATTTTTGCTATTTTAACTAAAAAATTTTTTAAAAGTTGATTCCCAAAAAGTGTTTGTGTAACTTCAGGATGAAATTGTACTCCAAAAAAATTTTTAGATAAATTACAAGCTGCTGCAACTTTACATTTATTTGTAGAACCTATTGAAACAAAATTTTTTGGTAATTCAACTACACTATCTGAATGGCTCATTCAACAATTATTAGATAAAGGAATGTCAGAAAATAAAATATTATCTCTAAAAAAAATATCAGTAGATCCATATTCTTCAGAATCTTTGTGATTTTCAACTGTTCCACCATTTTCTTGAATCATCACTTGAAAACCATAACATATTCCTAAAATTGGAATATTTAAATTTCATATGTCTTTATTTGGTTTAATACTTCTATCACCATAAACACTATCATATCCGCCAGATAAAATAATTGCTTTAGGATTTTTTTTAACAATTTCTGAAATATCAATATCATAATCAACTATTTCACTAAATGCATTTAATTCTCTGATTCTTCTAGCTATTAATTGAGTATATTGACCTCCAAAATCTAAAATCAAAACTGTATCCATAAAACTCCTTATATTTTTGATATTTTAACCAATATTTATTTTAGTAAAAATAAATGTTTTTATTGTTTGATTTGCTTTAAATTTATTTGTTGATTAAAAAAAGATTTTTTATCCAATAAATAAACTATATAATACATAATTTCTAATCCTACAATAAAAGCTAAAATTAATAAATTAACAATCATATAGCTATCATTAGAAACTAACACTGTTTTTAAAAATGTTGTAAAAAAAGAAGAACTTGCAATTCCGACTGCTAAAATAGTTTGATAAATTCCCATTGGTGAAATTTTTTTTATTTCATATCTACCATTTTTTAATTTTTTATTTTCAAATGATAAAGTTAAAATAAAAGCTAAAACTAAGTTGTACAAAATTCCATAAGCAAAACCATTTAATGAAGATATAGCAAAATAAACATAAGGATTTGTATTAAAAGAAACAACTAATTCAAAAATAACCCAACAAACTATTCCAACTGTAAATGAAAAAATTTTACTAGTTTTTTTAATTAAATACATTGATACAAAAAGTGTTCCTAGCAATTGGAAAAAACTAAACAAACTACCAATATATCCTTGAATACTAGAAATTTGATTTTTTATACCTTGATTTTCTGCAAAGTTTTCTATTGTTAAAGTTGCAATTGATCCACTATTTGAAAATTTAATAAAAGCTATCAAAAATCCAACAACACATAAAAGAACAAAAAAACTTAATTGTGTAGAAGTATTTTTTATTTTATTATTTGATCTAATAATTCCTACTAACATTCTGTTTTCTTTAACAAAATACAAAACTACAAATACTATTATAAAAATAACTATTCCAATCATCCACATAGTTGAAAGCATAAAATTATACATTTGTGAATTATTTTGAGAAACAGCAAAAATTTTAATAATAGATTGAATTGGAGCTCCAATAAAATCTGCTAAAAGCGGTGGAAAAGCCATTATTGATACAGTTAAAAAACTCCGATTTTTTGTATATTGTTCTTTAAACATTAATTCATATGTTCCAATCATTGATGCACCTACTCCAACACCAATAGATTGAATTGTATTAGTTGCAGTAGTTTGAGTTATAGAAATAGGAATAAAAGAAATTATTCCAACTAAAATAGCTGCATACAAAATAATTTTTCTATTTCTTAAAGTTAATGATAAATAATCTACAAATGGTCTAATAAAAATTCCAATTAGTCCATATGACATTAAAGGAAGCCAAACAATGTTTGGATCAATTTGATTTTGAACAACAGAAGTGTATTCTCGAAGCATTTTTAAAGGAATTCAAAATAAAATATAACTAACAAAAAATATTTTGTATCCTTTACCAACATTTTTTAATCTAAAAACAAAAAATATTGAACTTATAAATACAATAAAAAATATTACTGAATTAATAATTATTTCTTTCATTATCAAATTAAACTGTATGAATATAATAATAATCAATATTTATAATTTTAGTTATTGAAAGTTCAATTATTAAATATTATGATTTTTTATAATTTAAAAATTTATAAAAATAAAAAAAATAAAAGAGTGAAAACACTCTTTTATTAAGCTGCAGAAATTACACCTGCTAAAATTAATGAATCTAATATAACATAAAGTAATGCAAAACAACTTGTTATTAAAATTACTCCATTAAATTCTCCATTGGTTTTTTCTTTAAAGAGTTGTCAATACTTACTAATAGAATTGTTAGATTTTGTTTTCTCTGTATTTTGTTCTATAATTTTTTGATTATCATCAAAAAATTCTTTATTGTTTTTCTTTTTTACAATGTCTTCTGAAACAAATCTTGTGCAACTATAAATCATACTTGTAAAAGAATAAGTAATAATTCCTCAAGAAATACCATTAGATATTGAGTATCCAATAACTCCCATTACAATTGTGAATAACAACATCGGGATGTCTGCTGGATTATTTTTTCATTTAAAATCTTTTAAATGAGATATTGATAAAACTCCAATAAAAACTAAAATAGGTCCAGAAATTGGTTGAACACCTCCCACCATATTTCCGTTAGCATCATAAATAGAAATTGGCAATAAAGGCTTCAAAATAGGTCATAAAGCAATTGATGCCAAAAATAAAATTGATGTAACTATTGCACTTATCCCTGTTTTTGCGCCAGATGCTACTCCTGTTTTTGATTCAATAAATGAAACAACTGGAGATTGTAAAAAGAATGGTGAAACAGCAGTTGTTAATCCTTCCACAGCATTTGCTCTTGTAAATCAGTTACTTCAACTATTTTTTTCTTTGTCAGCATTTTCTAATCCTAATCCCATTCCAGCAGCTACTGAATACATTGTTCCAGATGCATCCATAAATGAAATAAAAAAGAAAGTTAAAATTGCAACATAAGAAAGTGGTTGACTAAATGTACTAGCTCATATGTCATTTTGGTATAACGAATTAGAAATTGTACCAAATTTATTAAAATCACTATAATCTTGTAAAGTAAATACATCCTCTAACATTCTATGAGATGTAATATTTATTTCTCCATTTATATCAACTGCAACATTATAAGAAACATTTGATGCATACAATATTGCAAGCATAATTAAAGAAATTATTGCAAAAATAACAATTGGTGATGGAACTTTTAAAAAGTGTAATGCTATCAACAAAAATACACCTACAAGTCCAATAATAACTACAGGATTATTTAAATAAGAACCAACTGATGATGGCGCTCCTCATACTCCTTGTTGAATAATTCCTAAATTTGAAAATCCAATATAAGCAATAAATAACCCAGTCATTGTACCAATTGCTATTTTTAAATTTCCTGAAAAAGCTTTCATCATTTTTTGTCTCAATGGACTAACACCAACAATAAAATATAAAATTCCAGATATCATAACAATAACCAAAGCTCTTTCATATCCTAGCCCAAATTGACCAGCTACATTAAAAGCTAAAAATGTATTTAATCCCATTCCTGGAGCTTGACAAAGAGGAATTTTAGAAATTGCACCCATTATAAAAGTAGCTAAAAATGATGCAATAGCAGTTCCAATAAAAAGACCACCAATATAGTTACTACCTCAATCAGTTATTAATGATCCTTCTGAAAGTGGAGCTAATGACATAAAAGATGGGTTTACAAAAAGAATGTAACACATTGCAAAAAATGTAGAAACACCCCCAATTATTTCTTTTTTTCACAAAGCACCACGTTTATCAAATTCAAAATAATTTTTAATTTGAATTAACATATAACTTTTCCTTATTTTTATTTATTTAAGGATTTAATAATAAGACTTTAAAAAATTAAAAGAATAAAAAAATAATTTATTTTTTTTAATAATTACTATAAAAAAATAAATTAAAAAATTAAATATATACTTTTTTTAATATGTATAATAAAAAATTAGAATAAAAAAACCAGAATAATTTTAGATGATTATTCTGGTTTTTTATTTTTATTGGCACCCTAAAAAGGAATCGAACCTTCATCATTTGTTCCGAAGACAAATGCTTTATCCATTAAGCTATTAGGGTATTTTATTTTTTCACCTTATTAACTGTAATATCTAGCTTAATGTTTTCATAATAGTATCCTTCTTTTTCTAAAAATTCAGAAATAGCATTTTCAATATTTTTGGGTAAAGAAATTTTTTTAATATAATTGTTTGCTAAATCATACAAATGAATGTGCAAATTATCCTTATCAATTATTTCAAAAGAATGTTCTCTTTTATCTGTATCAGTTCCAATTTCAACTACACCTTCATCTATTAAAAAATTAATAGTATTATAAACACTGCTAACATTGACTTTTTTACCCTTGTTATTTAAATGATTAATAATATCTTTTATAGTGTGACCATGATAACCATCATTTAAACAATCAATAATATCAATTCTAATTTTTGTTATTCTAAAATTTTTATCAGTTTTACTATTTAATTTTTCAATTAATTTTTTACTCATTTTCTTTTCAAACCTTTAAATTCAAATTTCTTATTTCTTGTTTATAAATTGGTTTGTCATGACGATAAGGTGTTTCTAAAATTTTTGGAATATTGATTAATTGCTTGTTGTGTGCCCATTTAACTAAGACATCAAACCCTATTTTTCCATACCCAATATTGTCATGACGATCTTTTCTAGCACCCCTTTCATTTTTAGAATCATTTAAGTGAACTACTTTAATATAAGAAATATCTAAATATTTACTGAACTCTTTTAATACATCATCAGGATTACTTATATCTATTCCCGATTCATGAATATGACATGTATCCAAACAAACACCAATTCTAGATTTATTTTCTACTTTTAAAATAATTTTAGAAATTTCTAAAAAGTTTATTCCTACCTCACTCCCTTTACCAGCCATAGTTTCAATGCACACAATCACATCATTATTAGTTTTAGATAATGCTATATTTAAGTTATTTGCAATGTGATTAATTGCTTCATCTCTATCTGAATCTAAAGCACTACCAGGATGTAAAACTAAAAGTTTAGAACCTAATTTATCAGTTCTATTAATTTCAACAATCAATTGATTCAAACCTAAATTTCTTGTTGATTCTTTTGGAGATCCCAAATTAATTAAATAAGGAGCATGAATAACAATATTTTCTAGTAATAATGGATTTTTTTCTTGCATTATTTTTTTGGCTTTATTAACTAAATCCACATCAATATCTTTTCTCATAAAGTTTTGAGGTGGTCCTGTAAAAATCATAAAGCAATTACCATCATAAGATAAAGTTTCATTAACACTATCAACTAAATAATTTTTCGATTTAAAACTTACATGACTACCCAATAATAATTTATTTTTACTCATATTATTACTCACTTTGTGGCTCAATAATGACAGAGTTTAAAGTAAAAAAAGCAATTGATATAATAAATAAAGCTACAGTTACTAAAATCATAATAGCAAATCTGTGTTGGTATCAGAATTTTTTGAATCATCCAAAAGTGACTGCAATGCTTTCATATTCTTTTTTGCTATGTCTAATTTTTCAAGTATATCAAAATGATAATAATGTTAAAACCAAAAATATTGCTCCAAACAAGTAATATACTCAACTTTTGTTGCCATAAAAAACGTATTGCCCTGGATCGTTTGTTCCATTAAGTTCACTACCACCATGCAAAGAAAAAATAATATTTCCAAAAAATAATTCTATTTTATTCATAACCAATATCTTAATAACTAATTATATATTTATAAATGAAATTTTATTATTGTTAAATTTCTATAGTAAAAATAAAAATTTATTTTATTTTTTACCCATTAATTTTATTTTTAATTCTTCACTAAATGATTTACCAAAAATTACAGATAGTGAATAAAAAGCCAAATCTAAAGTAACAACAGGACATCTTCCAGTTATTAGTTTTCCTGAATGAAAAACATGAGTATTAAAATCACTAATTCTTTTTTTATCAGTAATATCACCATCTGATCAAGAAATATATTTTTGATTTTCTTTAATTAATCCATGATCAGCTAAAGCATTGGGAGCATCACAAATTGCTATTATTCATTTATCTTTTTCAATAAATTGTTTAACACAATCAATTCCAGATTTTGAACTTCTTAATAATTTTGCTCCATATCCGCCTGGTATAAATAAAACATCATAATCATCAACATTAAAATTTTTAATAGTTTTAATGTTTGCAATATCAAATTGTCCAGTAACTAAATCTTTATTTTCTGGTGAATAAAAATCTATTTTTTCAAATTTTTGACTTGCTTTAAAAATAGAAAGTAAGCCTACCATTTCTAAATCTTGAAATTTTGAGAGAGTTAGTGCAAGTAATTTAAGTTTCATATATTTTTCCTACTTATTTTTTAATTCTTCTATTAAAGAAACACCTCTTGATGTTCCAATTCTATTTGATCCTAAATTGATCATTTTTAATAAATCATCAGCAGTTTTTATCCCACCTGCTGCTTTAATTAATTTATTATTACCAACAATTTTTTTAAATATTTCTATATCTTCAAATGAAGCTCCACTTTTAGAAAATCCTGTGGATGTTTTGATAAAATCAGCATCTGATAGTAAAACTATTTTTGCAGCTAATTCTTTTTCCTCAGCAGTCAATAAACAAGTTTCAACAATCACTTTTAAAATCTTATTATCACAAGCTTTTTTAATATGATTAATTTCATTTAAGCAATAATTAATATCTTTTTCTTTTAATTTTGCAATGTTAATTACCATATCAATCTCATCTGCACCTTTTTTAATTGCATCAAGAGTTTCAAAAACTTTTGATTCAATTGTATTTTGACCAAGTGGAAACCCAACAACTGTACAAACTTGAACAGACGAATCTTTTAATAGTTCTTTACAATTTTTAATATAAAAAGGATTAACACAAACTGAAAAAAAATTATAAGTTAATGCTTCATTACATAATTTTTTTATATCTTCTAAACTTGCATCTTGAAAAAGATTGGTATGATCAAACATTTTAGCTATATCTTGAATTTCTAATTTATCCATAAATAATCTCTTTAAAAAACTATATTAATCTTATATAAAAAATAATTAAATAAATAAAAAAGTAGAAATATAAATATAATAAAA
>CAMWUV010000019.1 GCA_947177535.1 uncultured Mycoplasma sp. | reverse complement strand
GTTTAGAAGATCATAAAAAAAAGTATCCATCTGAATTATCTGGTGGACAACAACAAAGAGTTTCAATAGCTAGAGCTGTTGCTAAAAGACCTTTAATAATTTTTGGAGATGAACCAACAGGTGCGGTTGACTCAACAATGAGTAAAAAAATCTTAAAAATTTTAAAAGATGTAAATAAAAAATATAATACAACAATTATTTTAATTACTCATGATAAAGAAATTGCTAAAATTGCTGAGCAAGTTATAATAATTGAAAATGGATTAATTAAACAAATATATGAAAATAAAAATCCATTAGAAATGATTTAGATTGTAGTAAAAAAGTTTAACTTTTTTACTTTTTTATTTACTTTTTACTTTTTATTTTATATTTTGGATTAAGGAGTTTTTAATGTCTAATTTTTTAATAGGGAATGGAATAGATATTCATAAAATTATTGAAAGTGATAAGCAACAAAAACTTGGTGGTATTTTTTTTAATTTAGGATACCAAATAGTTGCTCACTCAGATGGTGATATTATTTTTCATTCTATAAGTTCAGCAATTTTAGGTGCATTATCTTTAGATGATTTGGGAACTTATTTTCCAGATACGGATTTAAAAAATAAAAATATTGATTCTTTTGTAATTTTAAATAAATGTTTACAAATGCTTGAAGATTATAATTACAAAATTGCTAATATTGATATTACTTTTGTTAGTGAATTTATTTATTTAAAAGAAATTAAAAATTTTATTAAACAAAATTTAGAAAAAATTCTGAAAACAAATATTAGCTTGAAAGCTACAAGATTTGAAGAAAACATAAAAAAAGTACAAGTTAATACTGTTTTACTTTTAGTGAAAAAATAGATATTTAAAACTATAAATATAAATTACTATTTTTACTTTTATAATATTTTATTTACTTTAGTAAATATATTAAAAAATAAGTATTTTTTTAAGTTAAAATAAAGTTTATTTATAAGGTAAAAAACGGTAATAACTTTCCATGGATAAAAGGGTAGAAAAAATATTAATCACTAGAGAAGAAATTCAAAAAGGAATTATTAAAGCTGGTGAATGAATTAGTGAACAATACAAAAATAAAGAACTAGTTTTGGTTGGTTTATTAAAGGGTTGTTTACCATTTTATGGTCAATTAGCAAGTTATATTACAGTTGATTGTATATTTGATACAATGCTTGTTACTTCAAGTTGGAAAGGTGATACTAGAACACATATTCAACCCAAAATTAAGCTAGATATTACTGAAAATATTACAAACAAACATGTTTTAATAGTTGATGAAATTGTAGATAGTGCACTAACTTTAAAACATGTTAAAGATTATTTAATAAGTAAATATAATCCAGCTTCTGTAGAAACTATTACTCTTTTAGATAAACCAGGAGGAAGAGAAATAAATTTTAATCCAACTTACTCATGTTTTTCTGTTGAAAATAAGTTTTTAGTTGGTTATGGTTGTGATATTGATGGCAAATTAAGAAATTTACCATATGTAGGTATTTATAAACAAAATAACAAATAGAAAGGAAAAAAATGTTGTTTAATAAATTAGAACTTTTCATTATAAAAATTTTGAAATTAGATTCAGATAGTAAAAAACCACCAAAATTTTTTAAAAAATTTATTAATTTAAAAAATAAAATTTTAAACATTCAAAAAACCAATTCTGACATCAATCAACCAAGTGCTAGTAACAAAAAAGATTTAAATCAACCAAATATTACTAGTGAAAAAGAACCAAAAAAGGCAAGAAAAATTATTTGAACAGTAGTTATTCTTGTTTTGATTTTAGGTTTAATAGCTTTAATTGTATTGAGTGGTTTTTCTTTTGATCCCAAAAGTTATAATGCTATTGAATTTGCTCCAAAAGATAAAAACACTTTTTTAATTTATAACAAAAGAGATTCAAATGGAGAAGTTTCTAAAAACGATGGAGTAGAAATTTCTAGAGCACCTTCTTTACTTTATGAACATGGTAGTGGCACATTATATGTTTTTTATTTAGATAATGCTTTTACAGGATGATATTATTCATTAGTTAGAGTGCAATTAAGTGTAACAAACAATACAGCTATTGTTAATCCAACAAATGGTGAAATTGGATTAGCATTTGCTAATTTACTTGTTGATTCAGTAGGTAATGTTTATTTAAAATCATCTGGTACACAAAGTAATTTTACACTTAACGATGATTTAACAAATGCTATGAAATTGCAAGGATGATCTTCAAATCTTTCTCCTTCTGTTCCATCACTATATAGTTTCTATACAGTAACATCGATAATCATGTCTATAGTACCTTTTATATTGTTGCTAGGTATTATTTACTATTCAATGAGAAAAATGGGTCAAGTTGGTGGCGGTCAGGACAATGTTTTTTCAATTGGTAAATCACAAGCTAAACTTGCACAATCCAATGTTTTATTTTCAGATGTAGCTGGAATTGAAGAAGAAAAAGAAGAACTTATTGAAATTGTAGATTTCTTAAAAAGACCTGAAAAATATGCTGCAATGGGTGCAAGAATTCCTAAAGGTGTAATTTTATATGGGCCTCCAGGAACAGGGAAAACTTTATTAGCTAAAGCAGTTGCAGGTGAAGCAAAAGTTCCTTTTTTTCAAGTTTCAGGTTCTGCTTTTGAAGATATGTTAGTAGGGGTTGGTGCTAAAAGAGTAAGAGATTTATTTGCAAAAGCTGTAAAAGCAGCACCAGCGATTATTTTTATTGATGAAATAGATTCAGTTGGGTCAAAAAGAGGAAAATTTGAAACAACAGCTGGTTCTTTAGCTGATCAAACATTAAATCAATTATTAGCTGAAATGGACGGATTCAGTACTAAAACTGGAGTAATTGTTATGGCTGCTACAAACAGACTTGATGTATTGGATGATGCTTTATTACGTCCTGGTCGTTTTGATAGACATATTCCAGTTAATTTACCTGATATTAAAGAAAGAGTTGCTATTTTAAAAATTCATGCTAGAAACAAAAATCTTTCTAGTACTGTAGATTTAGAAGATATTGCTAGAAGAACTCCTGGTTTTTCTGGAGCACAATTAGAAAATGTTTTAAATGAAGCAACATTATTAGCAGTTAGAAGAAATAAAAAAGCTATAACTACAGATGATTTGGATGAAGCAATAGATAGAGTGATTGGTGGACCTGCAAAGAAAACTAAAGTTATTTCAATAGAAGAAAAAAGACAAATTGCTTTTCACGAAGCTGGGCATGCAATTGTTGGTTTATATACAAAAGGGTCTGAAGTTGTTGAAAAAATTACAATTATTCCAAGAGGTCAAGCTGCTGGATACACTTTATCAGTACCTGAAATCCAAGAATTATCAATTCAAAAAAAATCTGATCTTTTAGGAATGGTTGCAGGATTGCTTGGTGGTAGAGCATCTGAAGAAATTAATTTTGGTAAAGAATTTATTTCTACTGGTGCAGCAAATGACTTATATAAAGCAACAAATATTGTAAGATCTATGGTAACTCAGCTTGGGATGTCATCTGTGGGAATGGCACAATATTATCCATCTGAAGGAGCTGTAAATCCATATCAGGTTAAAAATTTTTCAGAAAATACTTCACAATTAATTGATAAAGAAATCGAAAAAATTTTTAAAGAAAGATATGAATATGCTTATAAAATCATTAAACAAAATAATCGTGAAGTTGAATTAATAGTTGAATCACTATTGTTGCTTGAAACAATAGTTAAACCACAAATTGATTACATACACAAACATAAAAAACTTCCAGTAGAAGCTTTAGAAAAGAAAAAAGAATTGGAAGAAAAAAAGAAAGCTGAAGAAATGATTAAAAAAGCAAAATCTGAAAAAGATAAAGACGAAAATAAAAATAAAACTAATAGTTTTTCAAGTAAAAAAAATTAATAACCTTAAAGTTATTAATTTTTTATTTCTATATTTATTGTACAGACTTTTTTATATCCTAATTTGTTATATTATGCTATATAATACTATTTGTATTTAATCAAATATAAAATTAGTCATGAAATCAAAAATAAAGAATTTTTCTAATAAATTTTTTTCTTCATTAAAAGTAAATTTATATAAATTTTTAAGAAACTTTAACTTCGATTCTAGAACTAGAGGCGGGAAAGTTTTTAAATCCATTTTTTTCTTTATTTTGTATGCAGTTGCAACAATAGGAATTGTTTTTGGTTTGATTAATTTGGGTGAAAATAATACTAATCAAGGTTTGTTTGGAAAAACATACAATGCTACTTATAAATTAGATATTCCTTCAACTGCTAGTGAATCTGAAGCAAGAGAATTAACTAAAAATGCTGTTGAAAGATTTACAGACTATTTGTTATATAAAAATATTATTACTAATAACATTACATATAGTATAAAAGAATCAAGTAACTCTACTGATAATAATAAACAATATGATGGTTATATTTATGTTTCTTATACAAATGTTCCAATTTATTATGATGATGAATTTAAAAATACTGAATCAGAAGGAAATTTTGATGTTGATCCAAACAAGTATGCATTAGATAATCAAAATAGTAATACAATTACTGCTTGATACTTTAATCCTTCAGCTAATTTAATTGAAGAAAAGTATTCATATAATAAATTGAAATCTGGTGCTCAAATTTTTAAAAGTTCTGATTTCAATTATAGTTCTGCAAGAATAGATAGTAGAGATATTGGTGAAAACCAAGAAGATTTAAATAATTATGGAATTGCTTTTGATTTAAAAGAAAAATCTTATGAATATTTAAATGATGCAGGATTAGATTCTTCTAGTCCTAACTCTTTTAAATCACAATATGATGCTGGAACAAATGTTTTACCTGATACTGATTTACAGTGAATAGTTTTTAAAAATATAGATCATTTAGTTAATTTATTAAATTATGCTAAATATGTTGTTTTTAACTATGAATATTATTCAAATAGTAAAGCAGATAGTTTTTCAGGTAGTACACAAACTAAATGAAAAATTTATTATGATAATTTGAATTCAGTAAATTCAACTTTAGTTAATTGAGCTAAAAAAGCAATTAATTATAATGAATCACAGGTAAGAATTGGAATAAATTCTATTACTACTGAATATTTAATCCAATGTTATGAATTTGCATTAGGACATGATGATGTTACTAAAAACACAATTCCATCTATTGAAAATGATGGTAATTCTGATTTGCTAACATTAGCAAAAGACTATGTTATTGGTGTTGTAACAAAATTGAATTATAAACAATGATTTCCAAATGTTACTTCATGAACTTCAAGTATTAGTGGAACTTCTGTAAATTCTTTTTCAATTCAACCTTGAGCTTATGAGTCATCAAATTATTTAGTAGCTCCAGATGAAGAATCACAAACTACAACTAACTCACAAAGAGAAATTCTTAGAGATTCTAATTTGTTATTGTTTAAAAATACATCATTAGGAATTCAATTTTATTCAATTCATTATGATATTCCACAACAATATAGTTCAACAAATTATGATGATTTAAATTATGGTATTGGTGATCTGCAACAAATCTTTTTAGATTATGAGCAACCTACTGCTGATAATCTAAATGATAGTAATGCAATTAATAATAATGATAGTAATTATTTACAAAATGAAACAAGATCAACTACAAATTATTTTGGAATAAATGGATGAGTTTCTAATCCATTTATAGAAACTAGTATTGTTTCTAAATTATCAACTTACAATTCTGTATTTTTAGCTTCTGGGGTTATTATTCTATTAATTGCAATATTGGTTTCTGTATTATATAGAATCCCTGGATTTATGTCTGCATTTGCAATTATTGCTTCTTTTGGATTTTCACTTTCTTTATTAGTTTTATTAAAAATTGATATTTCTATTCCTTCTTTACTTGGGTTATTTGTAGGTGTAATTGTTTCAATAATGTCTATTTCTATGGTGATGGAGCGGATTAGAAGACTGTTGTTACAAAAAAATTCTGTTTTTGATTCTATTCAAACAGCAATTAAAAAATCAATGTTATCTACAGTAGATTTAAATATCACTATTATGATTATTGGTTTAACAATTTTCTTTATTGCTAAAGGTGAACTAACCAACATGGGAATGACTTTATTATTGAGTGGTTTATTGTCACTTGGTACTACATTTGTGTTTTTTATTTTTCCTTTATATTCTTACAGTACTTTTAAATTCAGTTGAAATGCAAGAATTAATTTATTGCATTTAAGCAAAATAAGAAATAAAATGTCTTTTAATTCAAAAAAATGATGAATTATTTGAGGTGTTTTAATAGGAATTATTTTAATTGCTGGAATAGTATTTGGAACAGCTGGATTAACTAACTCAATTTATAAAGAAGGTACATTTGTAACAATAACACTTCTTGGTAATACAGACTCTAAAGTTGTTGACTCTCAAAAAGTTATTGATTCAATTCAAAATATTTTGAATAGTAATTGATCTTTAACTGTTAAAAATGTTTCTGAATATCAATCTGCTGATATGAGTCCAGGGTTAGAACCCCATGGTTATTATTATTTAATAATTCAAGGATATAGTAAAAGTGCTATTTCTTTAAGTACTATTCAAAACCAATTAAGAAGTGTTATTGAAAGTAATTATTCTACTTTAGGGTTGAGTGATGCTATTTTAAATAATATTTCAAGCTTCGAAGTATCAACTGCATTGATTACTGATGTTTTTTTAAGAGGAATTTATTCACTATTAGCAGGTTGAGGATTTTTGTGCATTTATTATGCAATTAGATTAAATGTTTTAACAATCATTCCAATGTTTATTACTAGTGTAGTTAGTTCACTAGTAGCAGTTTCATTAAGTTATTTATTTCAATTTGAAATTGATTTATTATTTGTTTATGTTTTAGTAACTTCTGGAATTCTTTCAACATTATTTAGTTGTTTATATGTTTCAGTTACTAAAACAAGATTTGTTAAAGACAGAATATTTGAACGTGAAAAAATTCAAACATTTATTTTAAATAATATAAAAAGTTTATTAAATGTAATTCACATAGCAATTGTTTCTAATATTATTATTTTTGCTTTATTAGCAGGATTAGTTTCTCCTTCTACTGTTTTATTTTTTATAAATACAATGATTGCTAATATTATTGCAATTCCTGTTGGTTATTTCTTAATTGCACATTTATATTATTATGTAATTTTAATTAGACAAAAATATGTTCAAACAATTATAAGTAATTTGGATAATAAACTTAGCAAAGAATACAAAGAAGTTGATGAACAACTAATAATGGGAATTAATAAATTCCACTAGGAGACTTATTTATGAATTATGAAAGCATAAAAGATAGCATAGCAATAGTTGAAGATTTTCCTAAAAAAGGGATTAGCTTTAAAGATGTAACACCTTTATTTTTAGATTCTAAAAAAATAGAATTTATTATTGATGAAATGGCAGCCTTTGCAAAAACAGTTGATTTTGATGTTATTGTAGCTCCAGAATCTAGAGGTTTTTTATTTGGATTACCTTTATCTTTAAAATTAAAAAAGCCTTTTGTTCCAATTAGAAAAAAAGGTAAATTACCAAGAAAAGTTGTTTCTGAAGAATATGAATTAGAATATGGAAAAGCAATTATTGAAATATCAGAAAACGATATTCCAGATAATTCAAAAATTTTAATTGTAGATGATTTAATTGCAACTGGTGGTACATCAATTGCTATTCAAAAGTTAATCAAAAAATTAAATTGTACAGTAGTTGGTCAAGTATATTTAATTGAGTTAATTGAATTGTGTGATCATGAAAAATTAGAAGGAAAGTTTTTTTCAATGATAAAATACGAAAAGTAGTTGTAAAACTACTTTTTGTTTTTTTCACACACATATGAATAAAAATGGTTTATATAATTTTGACTTAAATTTAAAAAAGAAATATTTAAAAATATTAGGAATTGATGAAGTTGGTAGAGGGTGCATTGCAGGTCCTTTAGTTGTTTGTGGTGTTATTTTAAAGGATGATTTTTTTGATGAAAACATTAAAGATAGTAAAAAAATAAAATCAATTCATGAAAGAAAAAAATTAAAAAATTTAATTATTAAAAATAGTTTATTTTATCAATATGAAAT
This sequence comes from uncultured Mycoplasma sp., assembly GCA_947177535.1. GTDB lineage: Bacteria > Bacillota_I > Bacilli_A > Mycoplasmatales > Mycoplasmoidaceae > Malacoplasma. The sequence goes on along the minus strand of CAMWUV010000019.1, from coordinate 299 downwards.
AGTTAATCCTACAACTATTGATAAAATTGGACCCAAAAAGGCAAGTATTTTTGGGATGGAAAAAATTGCTAAACAATTATTTAATAATTATGATTTATGCTTAATTGATTATGAAAAAATACCTAATTTATTAAAACCACAAATTAATTTAGTTAAAGGTGATGATACTTCTTTTTCAATCGCTTGTGCTTCAATTGTTGCAAAATCAATTAGAGATGACTTAATGGAAAAAATTAATAATTTATATCCATATTTTGAATTTAGTAAAAATCAAGGTTATTTAACAAAAAGACATATTC
>CAMWUV010000018.1 GCA_947177535.1 uncultured Mycoplasma sp. | reverse complement strand
AAAATAATCTTTAAATATCTAAATATTTTTTTGATTCTCTTTTATTATCTCTTTCTTTAATAGTTTCTCTTTTATCAAAGATTTTTTTTCCTTTAACTAAAGCAATTTCAACTTTTAATTTATTCTTTTTTCAGTATATTTTTGATGGAACCATTGTAAGGGATTCTTTTTTTATTTTATTTTGATACTTTATAATTTCTTTTTTATGTAGTAATAATTTTCTAGTTCTTAGAGGCTCAACATTATATATGTTCCCATGTGAATATGGGGCAATATGCATATTTAAAATATATGCTTGGTTTTTTCTAAAAATAACATAAGCATCAGAAATGTTAACATTGTTTAAATGAATTGATTTAACTTCAACTCCTTTTAATTCAATGCCTGCTTCAATTTTTTCAATTACTAAATAATTAAAATTAAGTTTTTTGTTTACTACAATGATTTTCATAATTAAAAATAATGATTATATTTTAAAGTTTAAAAATCAAAATAAAAACATTTATTGTAAACTTCAATTAATTTCTTCGACAGTTTTTCTTTTTTGATTTTTAAAATTTTGGGTAATTTTTCCACTTTCAATTTTAATAATTCGATCAGCTAATTCTGTAATTGAATTATTATGAGTCACTATAATAATTGTTGTCTTAAATTTTTTATTAATATCTAAAAATATATTCATAATTTCTTTTGTAGCATTAACATGAATTGCACCAGTTGGTTCATCTCCAAATAAAATATCTGGATTTTTTATTAATGCTCTACAAATTGCAACTCTTTGTGCTTGTCCACCAGATAAATTTAAAGCTTTTTGTTTTTTGTATTTAAGCAATCCTACAGAGTCTAATAATTTATCTAAATCCAATTTTTTATTTTTTATTTCCTTAGTTAAATTTGCAGCTATTTTGATATTGTCTTCAACTGATAAGTCTTGTAACAAACCATATTGTTGAAAAATATATCCAATGTGATTAGCTCTTAATTTTGTCAATTGTGATTGATTTAAAGTAATAGTATTTTTATCAAACATAAAACAATCTCCTTTAGATGGACGATCTAAAGCAGACAGAATAGTTAATAAAGTTGTCTTACCGCTACCACTTGGACCAACAATTACTACAAATTCACCTTTATAAATTGTTAAGTCAATTCCTTTTAAAATATGTTCAAATTGATATCCATTAGTTGCATATTTTTCAACATTAACCAATTTAATAATTTCATTTTCAGAAAGATTTGGCTTTCCTGAATTTTTAGTTTTATGCTTTCTGTTTAATTTTTTAATTAATTTAATGTTTTTCTTTATTTCTTTATTTTTTGTTTTTTTTTCATTAAATTCTTTTTTTATATTTCTTGAAATATTTTTTTTATTTTCATTTTGAGAAGGTCTTGAATGCTGATTAATATTGTTATTACTTTGTGAATAAAAATTTTTCTTTTCTTGGTTAAGATTATTATTTAAATTAACAATTTTTTTTTGTAAATATTTTTCTTGATTTTTATTCATAATTTCTCCAATGAAAATAAATAATTTATTAAAATAATTATTTTTATTATTTTAATAATAAAAAATGAAAAAACATAGTTAATAATAACTAACTATGTTTTTAATATTTTTAAATCCCGTATTTTTGCATTAAATGTTTTGAAAGTTCTGGATATTTTTTCATTAGTTTTTTAATATGTAAAGCTAGATTTTTTTTAATGTTTTTTCTTGAAACTCAATATCCATCAACCCTTTTATTAAAAATGATAAGTAAAATAAATCCTAATATAAATAAACCAATTAAAACAGCTCCAACACTTAATAAAATTTTAGAGATCAAATCATAGTAAGTTCACAAAGGGCTACTATCATTGTTATTATTGTCTAATCAATTATTCACATTGCTTAATATTGATGTAACAGTTCCATTTGGACCTATTAATTCTTCGATTCCACTAAGTGAATCACGATTTGGAATTTCAACATTTTCTAAAGCAGATATTACTTTATCAATATCATTAGATATTTTTGTAATTTCTTCTTTTGTATTAGAATCTTGATTTGCTGAATTATTATTATTAATTTCATCTAATTTTTGCTTTAATGTTTTTAAATTATCAATCGTAGATTTTATTTGAGAATCAGCAGATTCAGCTGAATTAAAAGCAGTTTCTATATTGTCATTAACAGTTGTTAAATCTGTTTGAGCATTTTTTGTAATATCAGCAACATTATTAATTTGTTGCTTTATAAAATCTTTTTGATCAATAGCATAAGCACCACCAGATAGCAATCCAACACAAAATAATGCTCCAATTCCATAAATTGGTCATAATCCCAAATTCTTAATAAGTAAACCTATTCTTATTTTCATAATTATGCCCCTTTCCCAAGATATTTTTTTACATCTGGATATTTTTTTAAAATCTTTTCAACATGATGAATTACTTCTTTTTTACTTCTAAATCTATTAATTAATTTACCATCTGCTCTTTTATATAAAATTAAAGATAAAACTGCTCCAAATATAGCTAAACCTAATAGTGCTGCACCAACTCCTAATAAAACAGATGTTGTAGTGTCATAAGTTTGATTTACTTTATTTTCATCTCATGATGATAAGTAATTATTGATTGGATCAATGTAAGAAGATGCTTTATTTAATAAAGTTAATATTTTGTCTTTTATTTCTTCTATATTACCATTTTCGTTAGTTAAATTAACAATCTCATTAATTATTCCATAGACAGAATCAGTTGTATTATCGCTAGGATTACCTATAAGTTTTATAAGATTATTCAGTTCTTTTTCTGCTTCTAATAAGGTATTTTTAACAGAATCATTTGTTTCTTTTTCTGCAAGAGTTTTTAACTGATTTGCCATATTAGTTAATTGTGTTATTTGATTATCTAGAGTTGTTTTAGTTGTTTGCACAAAGTTTTTTACAGTTTCAACAACATCATTAACTGATGAATTTGGATCATTTAATATATTTTCAAATTCAGTTAATTTTGTTTCCACATCACTTAAAGTAGTAGTTGATGTTTCAATAGTTGAATTAACAAAATTTTTTGCTTCACTAGATTTATATGTTCCCACTGCGCCAAGTGCCAAACAAATTACTGCAGCAATTGCTCCAAAAATAAAAAAGAAAAACTTACTTGCTTTTATAAATATTTTTGAAAATGTTTTCATAAGTAATATCTCCTTGCATTGTTTTATGTTTTTTGGATTAATATACTAATAATATAGCAAATCTTTAAAGATTGCTAGAAATAAAAAATCTAAGTTTTTACTTAGATTTTTTATTTTATTTTCTGTTGTTTTTAGTTGATTGTCTTAATTCTTTTAAATTTACTTTAGATTTGTTTAAACGCTTTTGTTTAAGAATTAAATGTACTAATAAACCTATCATTATTAAAACAATAATCACAGCAAAAGAAACACTTAATGGAATTGTTAAATCAAGAATTTTAGGATTTGAATTATCATTAATTTGCTTTTCACTAATAAAACCATTTAAAGTAATACTAAATGTTCTATCTTCTGGAGTTAATTCTTTATCAGCAGAATTATATGAAGGTACTAAAATTGAAACACCAATTGAGTTATTATCAAAATTTTTAGTAATGTTTTTTACATCACTTGAAGATAATGAAATTTTATTTGGTCCATTATAAACTGGTAATTTTGAAATATAGTATTCATATACATTTTCATTAGTAATTTTTTCAATTGGAATCGAACGTAATTTTGACAATCCTTCTTGTAAAATTTCATCTGTATCATCTGAAAAAGCAAAATTGTAAACAAATGAAACACTTGGGCTTTTTTGTAATCCAGTATAGAAATATGATGATGAACTATTATTAGTAGTAACTTGAATAATAATTCCATCATTTGTACTATTTTGAGTAACCAGTGTAGTTGATCCACTTGGAGCACTTACAAAATTTGATAAACTTACCCTACCATTTAAAATTGCATCTATTAAACCATTTGGTGAATAAGAACTATAGTTTGAAATAGAATTTTCAACTTGTGTTTGAGAATTAAAATTAATTCCACTGCTACCACTTGATAATGTATAATTTTGAGAAACTATAAAATCTTTCTCTCTTCCAAATTCTGGAAAAGTTAATGTAATTGTTAAATTATTACCATTAATTGAAATATCAACTTTTCTATCAAGTTCATAAGTTGATTGTGAACCTGTAAAAAATGAATTAGAAAATGATTTTAAAAATTCTTGATTTTCTTTATTATTATTGAAAGCTGTTGAAACATCATTAATGTTAGAATACAACAAATCACCAATACTATTTCATTGAGCAAATAAATCATCAGATACTACACTTTGTTGCATACCTTCAATAGAAATTGATGTAACTTGATTAGATTCAATAACATTTCTAAAAACATCATAATAATTATAAGCAACTTTTAAATTTAATACACCATTTGCATCATCAGCAGTTGGAGTAATGCTTACAATGTTTGACTCATTTGATGCATAAACTTGTTTAGCAACAGCACCATTTTCAATATAATCAACTTGACCTTGTTGATACAATCCAGTTCCTTTTCATTGAGAACTGCTGTCAGTTCCAGTAAAACCAACATTTAACATATTTTTCCCCATATATGTTAGGTAAAGTGCAGGTAATGCTTTTGCATCACTTAAAAAATCTTGTGTTGTTAATAAGTTAAAAATACTACTGCCATTATTACTAAAAGTTAAAGCATTAATTAATTCAGAAGGTGTAAAATCACTAATTTTTGCTATTTCAACATCTCCAGCACCTAATGATGAAGGAGATTTAAAGTTAGGATTTTTATTTCTGATTGTACTCAAATTTAATTCAGTATTTAAAAAGCTTGAACCACCATCATCATCAGTGTTAAAATGCATTTTTTCTTTTGAAGATCCCAATCCTCTTACAAGTTTAGTAACTTTTGGAACATTTGAACTTGCTCATAAAGTTTCATTATTAGTATTAGTATTGCTAGTGAAATCTACTGTAATTAAACCAATGCCATATCTGGTAGCATCATCATTTGATATACCATATGATAAATTGCTTTGTGAGAAAGTTATACATTTTAAAACTTCATCTTGTCTTGGCAAGATATCAGTTATAGATGATGTAGAAATCATATTGCTATAAATACTATCTGGTGCCAAAGTTGTCTCAGAAGTTTTTTCTAAGAATTCACCAATTTGATCATTTGTATTTCATGAAAAATTATATTTATAAGGTAAAAATAAATTTGAAATATTTTTTGTTGTTCAAACTTTATCTTTAAGAATAGATACACCATTTATCAATTTATCAGCTGATGGATTAGCTTTCATGTTTATACTACTACTAGTGTTATCAGTATATTTTATTGAATCAGGTGCATCGATTCATTCTCTTACATCAGAATCATTATTAGTTGGTCCTGAAGAAACACCATTATCTATGTTTTTTTGAATTTGATAAACTGCAAATTCAACATAACCTGAACTTAATGCTTCACTACCCTCAGTTGGAGTAAGAATATTAATTCCTCAATTAACATCAAAATCAATACTAGGTTTTAAAAGTTCTTTTAATTGTTCTTCAGAAACACTACTTGAAAATTCTTTATTGTATCATTCTAATTTTGTGTATTCTTTATTTAATCTAATTTCAACATTAGTTGTTGGATTAGTAACAGCATAATTTTCACTTCCAACTCTTGATAAGGTTGTAGTAACATTATCAATTAACGAAATACTTGAAAGTGGTATAACTGCTAATGACAATAAAGCTGCACTAAAAATTATTTTTTTACCTTGTTTTTTCATAGTTAAAATTCCTCAAATTATTAATCTATGTAAGTTTTAACAACTATTAAAAATTAATTTTTACAATTAAATAATTGCAATCACCAAAAAATAACTATGTAAATAATTACATATATCTATGTTTATATTTTCTCATATTTAAAGAGTATTACCAAATAAAATATTAATTTTTTTAAAAAAAATAATAATAAAGTATTAAAATTTATATTTATATTATTTTAATAATATTATTTTTTACCTAATTTAGAAATATCTATTATCTTAGTTGCAATGTCTTTATAAAAATTTTCCTCATGACAAACTAATAGGATTGTTCCTTCAAAATTACTTAAAGTATTTTTTAATGAATCTTTTGCTTGTACATCTAAATGATTAGTAGGTTCATCTAATATTAAAAAATTTGTTTGTTTATTAGTTAATAAACAAAATTTAACTTTTGCTTGTTCACCACCACTTAATGTTGTGATTTGTTGCATAATATCTTTTTGAGATAAACCATATTTAGATAATAAACTCCTTGCTTCTCTTTCATTTAAATTTGAATAGTGTTTTTTAACAATATCTAATGGTGTAAGTAAATTATTTTCTCACAATATATCTTGCTGATAATAAACTGGTTTAATGGTTTCACTAAATTCAAATGTACCACTAATTGGTTTAATAATTTTTAAAAGAGTTTTAATCAAAGTTGTTTTACCAATGCCATTAAAACCTTTAATAACAACCTTTTCTCCACCACTAATAATTAAATTAATATTTTCTATTAATGATACATCATTATAACCAATTGATAAATTATCAATAATTAGTTTTTGTTGGATTGAGCAATATATTTGTTTAAAACTAAAAACTGGTTTAGGTCTTTCTTTACTTGGTGGTGGAAGTTTTTCCATTCTTTCTAATTGTTTTCTTCTACCCCTTGCATTTTTGCTATTGCTTCCAGCTATGTTTCTTCTAATAAAATCTTCAGCTTTTTCAATTTGTTTTTGTTGTTTTTCATATCTTTTAGCATAGTCATCAACCATTAAATCTTTTTGCTTTAAATAAGAAGCATAATTACCATTAAATTTTAAAAATTTATGATTATTTATTTCAATTATATGAGTTGTAACTTTATTTAAAAAGTCTGTATTATGTGAAATTAAAATAAAAGCTTTTTCAAAATTTTGCAAGTATTGAGTTAATCAGTCAATGTGTTCTTTATCTAAAAAATTTGTTGGTTCATCTAACAAAAGTAAATCTGGTTTTTCTAACAAAAGCTTAGCTAAAATTACTTTAGCTCTTTGCCCACCACTTAGACTATTTATTTTCTTATTTAATCCAATTGCAGTTATTCCAAGACCACTAACAACTTTTTCAATTAAAATATCCAAATTATAAAAATTATTAGATTCTAAAGTATTTTGAAATGAAACTGCTTTTTCAAAATACTTTTCATCTTCTGAGCTTTTTTCGTATGCCTCAATCATTTTTTGCTCAATATCATATAAATAGGAAAAAGCAGTTTGTAAATATTGTAAAATGGTTAAATTATGATCAATTTGTGCATATTGATCTAAATAACCTATTTTAATATTTTTATCTATTTCAATATCTATAGTATCAGGTGAAATTTGATTAGTTATAATTTTAATTAAAGTTGATTTACCTACTCCATTTTTACCAACAATTGCTAAATGTTCTTTAGGGTTTAAAACAAAAGAACAATCATTATACAAAGTTTTTTCACCAATTGAATAATTTAAATTTGAAATTTTTATTAAGCTCATAATTAAAGATATTTTAATAATTTTAATTTAAAATTAACTAACTTTTTATGATATGAAAATAAAATATCTTTTGCTAATATTTGTGGGGAATAAAAAAATCTCTAGCAATCTTCTAGAGAGTAGCAAAAAGATATATAAAGTTTAAGCTAACGTTTAAAGTAATATAACTTTTTAAATCTTTTCTTATCATAGACTTTTACTGATAGCTATATAACTATTTTTATCTAATCAAAGACTGTTTAGTTATACAATACTAGAATGGAATTTCACCATATTTCAAAAAGAATCTTACTTTTTAATTATACACTATTTTAAAAAAAGTCAAATATTTTTTTAAGAAATTAATTTTTTTAAAATTTTTATTAAATTTATTTTTTCATTTTTTTTAAGTTTGTAAAGTGATTTTTCTAAGTTACTTACATACTCTGGTAGTATCATATCCATTTTTGCTTTTCCTTCAGGCGTTAAACCAACTAAAAATGATCTTTTATCATCATTATATTTTTTTTGATAAATTAATTTATCAGTTTCCAGTTTTGCTAAAACATAGTTGGTATTACCATAAGTTTTTACCAATTCATCAATAATAGTTCTTATTAATGATTCTCCTCGATAATAAAGAAATCTAAGAATTTCAAATTTAGTGGGACTAAGTCTTCACTTCTTAATAAATTGATACTCGCATTTTTCATAATTTCTTAAAAGCTTTTTAAAAGAAACTATGATTTCTTTTCACAAATCATCTTGTTTTAAAGTTTCATTCATTTTAAAATTTCCAAAAAATTATTTTTATTTTTTATACAACAAGAAAATATAACATTAATTATTATA
>CAMWUV010000017.1 GCA_947177535.1 uncultured Mycoplasma sp. | reverse complement strand
AAAAAAGCTGTTTTAGATGCTTTTTATAATAATGACTTAAAAGAAGTTTATTATGTTTCATATTTTGATGAAATTTTTTTGTTGAAACAAAAAAATATTATTTTACATAAAGTAGATAAAAATTTTTTTAATGAATATGAAATAAATCATCAATACATTATGGGAATATCAGATTCTAGTCCCTTTGGAATAACAACAAATTTTGATGAATTTATGAAAAGAATTAATCTTAACAAAAAAGAAAAAAATATCATCCTAATATTGGATGAAATTCAAGATCCAGGAAATTTTGGTGCTATTTGTAGAACTTGCAAAGCATTTGATGTTGCAGGTATTATTTTTAAAAAACATAATCAAATACAAATTAATGATACAGTTTTAAAAACAAGTTTAGGATCTGCAAATTATTTAAACTTTTTTAAAGCCACAAATTTATTTGAAGTGCTTAATAAATTAAAAAAAGAAAATTTTTGATCTATTTCTGCTGTAATTGATGAGAAGGCAGTAAAATTATCTGAATTTAAAACTGATATAAAAAATTTAGTTTTGATAATTGGAAATGAAAATAAAGGTGTTTCACCTTTAATTAAAAAAGAATCCGATTTTTTGATTCAGATTGAAATGTCTAATCAAGTGCAATCTTTGAATGTTGCATCTTCTTGTGCAATTGCTATTTATTACTTGCAATTTATACTATAAAAATGAATAGAAAAATTTATAAAGATGGTTTAATTGATTGAAATGAATGTATTTATTTATACAAATTTGAAAAAAGTTCATTTTTAAAAAATATTTTAAATGAACTTTATTTTTATTTAATTTCTAAAACTGCAATCAAATTAATTAATAAAAAATTTAAATTTATTGAATATGATGATTTGGTGCATATGGGGTACTCAAAATTTTGAGAATTAATTAATAGTTATAAACTTAATAAAAAAGATGCAATACGTTGACTTTATTATTCTGTTTTTAATTTTTTTAGAAATGAAATTAGAAAAATAGAAAAATCAAAAATTCCAATGAATTTACTAGCAATAAATAATGAATTATTTTTGCCAAAAAATGATTTTTATTGTGATCAAATTTTTAAGAATATAAAGGAATTTGAATATGGGGTTAAAATGACAAAATCATTATTATTTAAAAAAATTTATAAATTAAAAAAAGAAGGATATACATATGAATCAATATCAAAAATGCTAAAACTCTCATATTATAAAGTGAAAACTTGCTGGGATTATTATAGACAAAAAATAATTTCAGAATATGGTATTATAAAAATTTATTAGTAATGTATAAATATCAAATTTATTTTTAGAAATTATTATATAATGATTAGGTGTATATTTTGGGATATACATATTTTAAAGCATGTGGAAGGATTATTTCCGTTATTACCACGTAGAGAATATATTAATGAAAGGATGTGTTGCTTGTGGCTTTTAAAGATCCAAAAATTACAAGAATTGCTAAAGTAAATTTAATTGGTGGTCAAGCAAAACCAGGACCTCAGTTAGCATCTATTGGAATAAATATGGGTGAATTTACTAAACAATTTAATGAAAAAACTAAAGATAAAAATGGAGAAGTTATTCCTTGTATAATTACAGCATACAAAGATAAGTCTTTTAATTTTGAAATTAAAACTACACCAGTGACAATGTTGCTTAAAAAAGCAGCAAATATTAAATCTGGTGCAAAAAATTCTAAAACAGAAACAGTTGCTACAATTAGCAAAGAAAAAGCTTTGGAAATAGCAAAGTTAAAATTAGTTGATACTAACGCAAATGATGAAGAAGCAGTTTTAAGAATGGTTGCAGGTTCTGCTAAACAAATGGGGATTAAAATTGAAGGTGTTGATCCTATTGTTCATAAGAATGGAAAAGGTAAAAATTAATTATGAAAAGTGAAAAAAATAAAGTAAAAAGCAAACCTTCTATAGCTAAAAAACCTGTTTTTGAATTTGATAGAACAAAATTTTATTCAATTGAAGAAGCTGTTGAATTAGCTAAAAAATCTGCAAAAACAAAATTTTTATCTTCTATTGATATTGCAATTAAATTAAATTTAGATACAACAAAATCTGACCAACAACTTAGAGGTACAGTTAGTCTCCCTTATTTTTTTGGAAAAGAAAAAAGAATTTTAGTTTTGGACAAAGGTCTAACTCAAAAGGATGCTAAAAATTTAGGAGTAACACATGCAGGTGACTCTGAAATTATTTCTGAAATAAGTAAAGGTTGATTAGATTTTGATTTGATTATTACAACTCCTAAAATGATGCCTGAACTTAGTAAATTAGGAAAAATTTTAGGTACTAAAGGTTTAATGCCAAATCCAAAGAATGGGAATGTTACTACTAATTTATCTAAAACTATATCTGAATTCAAAAAAGGAATAAATCAATATAGAACTGATAATTATGGAAATATTCATATGGTTGTTGGTAAAGTTGATGCTGATTCAAAAAAAGTTGTAGAAAATATTGAATTTTTGATTAATTTTATTAATTCAAAAAAACCTTCTGCTGTAAAAGGTATTTTTATGGAAAAAATAAGTATATCTTCTACTATGGGTCCAGGAATAAAGGTTTTAATTAATAAGGGTTCATCAAAAAAATCCGTATCTAATAAGAAAGCAGAAAAACCAAAAAAAGTTAATACTGATAAACAAGAAAAAAATAAAAAAATTTATTTAAAACCAATGGTTAAATATTTACAAAAGAAAAAACCATCAAAAAATCCTGCTAATCCACCATTAATCATAGAAAGCAAAAAGAAGAAAGAAAAAAAGAAACCAATAGTTAAAAAAGCAAAAAACAAAAATAAAAAATCTGTTGTTGCTAAGCCAGAAATTAGTAAAAATAATAAATCAGTAAAGAACAAAAAGTTATTATCTAAATCAACATCAACTAAATCAAAAAAAAGCAAAAAATAAAAATTAAAAAAACTCTTGTGTGGTTACAGGAGTTTTTTTAATTTTTGAATGAAATACTAATAGGATTATTTAATAGACATTTCTTTGTATATAAAAAAATGTTTGGAGATTTTATGAAAGTTTTTATATTATTATATGCGAAACTGTAGTCTTCAATTATTTCTAAATTTTTATTTTCAGATAAATTTAAACTTTCAATATTATTATTCGCAAAAGAATATTTAGCTATAATAATGAGTGATTTTGGAAATTTAACTTCTTTTATGTTTAAAGAGTGAAATGTAAATTCATCAATTACTTGATATTTAGTTTTAGATAAATCTAATATTCCTAATTTTTTATCAAAGTATTTAGGGTTTTTCAAAATTTTTTCAGCTTTTTTTCAATTTAAATGGTTTAAATCATCATTGTTAGCTGATTGCAATCATTTTAAATTTTTATTTTCTTCTTTGAGAAAATCTAATTCTTTTTTTATTTCTTCTTTTCTTTTTTTCATAAATTGAAATTTTTAAAATAATACTTTAGTTTAATACTATTAATAATATACATTTATATTATATTTTTTGAAATATCATGCTGTATATTATTGTTTTTATGATCTAAAAGCTAATTATTAAATTTTTTTTAATATTAATATGACTATATTTAATATTAATATGACTATAATTGTTTATCTGCAAAGTAAATGTTTTGATTTTAACAAAATAAAAAATGATTTTAAATGTTACTCTTAAAAATAAATAAAAATATAATAGACCTACTCTTTAAAAAAGACAATAATAAAACAGTGCATATTTTAATTTCAAAAGGAGAATTATAATAAAATTTAAAACTAAAATTTTATTGTGGTCAGGATTTGGTACTGCTGTTGTTGTGGTGATGTTACACCTGCTATTATTTTGCAACCAATAGACAACCTTATGTAGTTGATATTGACATCAATATTTCCACAAACCCAACTAATCTAAATGATTCATATTAAGCTAACCCAAATTCAGTTAATCCAGCTGATCAAGATGAAAAAAATCAGATTCACTTTTACAATTGCTCCAAGTGAAGATGTTTTTAAACAAGAAATAAATTTGCCTATATAAAGTGATGAAAGTTTAAATGCATATTTATCAGAAACTTTTTAAAACTTGATTTTTCAGTGTTCAAAGTGATTAAAAGTTATTTATTTATAAAAATGAGCAATTTATAAGTTGTTCAGTTTTATTTATTAACTTTTACTTTATATTAATTTTTTATAAAAAATTTTTATTTTATTTTTCATGATATGTTACAATATTTTAGTGTTTTGATACACACGGATATGTTGTTAAAAGGAGAAATTAATGGCAACTATTGCACAACTTATTAGAAACGATCGTAAAGATAAGTTTAAAAAGTCAAAATCTCCTGCTTTAATGTATACTTATAATTCTTTGAAGAAAAAAAGAACTTATAATCCCTCTCCATATAAAAGAGGAGTTTGTACAAGAGTGGGAACCATGACACCAAAAAAACCTAATTCTGCATTACGTAAATATGCAAAAGTTAAATTAACTAATGGATATGAAGTATTAGCATATATACCAGGTGAAGGGCATAACTTACAAGAACATAGTGTTGTTTTAATTGAAGGTGGAAGAGTTAAAGATCTTCCAGGTGTTAGATATCACATTGTTAGAGGAACATTAGATACTTCTGGTGTTGAAAAAAGAAGACAACAAAGATCAGGTTATGGTGCTAAAAAACCTAAAGAAAAAAAAGAATAGTTTAGGAGAATATAATGAGAAAAAATAGAGCAACAAAAAGAGAAGTATTACCTGATCCAGTATACAATTCTAGACTTGTTACAAAAGCTATAAATGCTGTTATGTTGGAAGGTAAAAAAGGATTAGCACAGCAAATAGTTTATAAAGCTTTTGAGTTGATTAAAAAGAAAACTAATGAAGAAGGAATAGAAGTATTTAAAAAAGCTCTTGAAAATATTATGCCTTCATTGGAATTAAGAGTAAGAAGACTAGCTGGATCTAATTTTCAAGTTCCAACTGTTGTTAGTAAAGAAAGAAAGCAAACATTAGGATTAAGATGACTTATTCTTTCTGCAAGAAATAGACATGAAAAATCTATGATTGAAAAATTAGCAGCTGAAATTATAGATGCATCAAAAGGAACAGGTGCAGCATTTAAGAAAAAAGAAGATACTCATAAAATGGCAGAGGCAAACAAAGCATTTGCACATTTAAGATTTTAATTTTTAGTGGGAAATTATGGCAAGAAAAATAGATATAAAAAAATTTAGAAATTTTGGGATTATGGCCCATATAGATGCTGGAAAAACTACTACATCTGAAAGAATTTTGTATCATTCAGGAAGAACTCATAAAATTGGTGAAGTTCATGATGGTGGTGCAACAATGGATTGAATGGAACAAGAAAAAGAAAGAGGTATTACTATTACTTCTGCTGCAACTTATGTTACTTGAAATGGATGTGAATTAAACTTAATTGACACACCAGGTCACGTTGATTTTACTGTAGAAGTTGAAAGATCTTTAAGAGTTTTAGATGGAGCAGTTGCAGTTCTTGATGCACAAAATGGTGTGGAACCTCAAACTGAAACTGTTTGAAGACAAGCTTCAAAATATTCTGTTCCAAGAATTGTTTATGTTAATAAAATGGATAAAACAGGTGCAGATTTTAAAATGTGTTTAGAATCACTAAAAGACCGTTTAGGTGCTCATGCTGTTGCTATCCAATTACCTATTGGTTCTGAGGCAAATTTTAATGGAATTATTGATTTGATTAAAATGAAAGCTTATATGTATGATGGTAAACAAGAAGAAGATTTTAAAACAGTTGATATTCCAGCAGATATGAAAAAAGAAGCTGAAGAATACAGACATCATATGATTGAAGAAGTTGTTAATTTTGATGATGGAATCATGGAAAAATATTTGAATGGTAATGAATTAACAGAAGAAGATATTAAAAAATGTATAAGACAAGGTGTTTTAACTGCAGAATTTTTTCCAGTAGTTTGTGGTACATCTTTCAAAAATAAAGGTGTTAAAGCTTTATTAGATGCTGTTGTAGATTATTTACCATCACCTATTGATGTTCCTCCAATTAAAGGATTTAAAGATGATGGTACAGAAGTTACTATTAAAAATGATGACAATGGTCCTTTTGCAGCTTTAGCTTTTAAAATAGCAACAGATCCATATGTTGGAAAATTAACATTTATCCGTGTTTATTCAGGAGTATTAAAAAAAGGTTCTTATGTATTGAATGCAACTAAAGGTATTAAAGAAAGAGTATCTAGATTAGTAAAAATGCATTCAAATAACAGAGAAGAAATAGATGAAATTTGTGCTGGTGATATTTGTGCTGTAATTGGATTAAAAGATACAGTTACAGGGAATACTTTATGTTCTGAAAACAATGAAATACATTTAGAGTCAATGAACTTTGCAGAGCCAGTTATTTCTTTAGCTGTTGAACCAAAAACAAAAGCTGATCAAGAAAAAATGGCTATTGCTCTTTCTAAACTATCTGAAGAAGATCCAACTTTTAGAACTTATACTGATGAAGAAACTAACCAAACAATTATTTCAGGAATGGGAGAATTACACTTAGAAATTATTGTTGATCGTTTGAAAAGAGAATTTAAAGTTGAAGTTAATGTTGGTGCTCCACAAGTTTCATATCGTGAAACTTTTACAAAAGAAGCTGATTCTGAAGGTAAATATATAAAGCAATCTGGTGGTCGTGGACAATATGGACATGTATTCATTAAATTTGAACCAAATAGTGAAAAAGGTTTTGAATTTGTTGACAAAATTGTTGGTGGGAAAATTCCTAAAGAATATATTAAACCAATTAAAGCTGGTTTAGAAGATGCTATGAAATCTGGTCCACTAAGTGGTTTTCCAATGATTGATATTAAAGCAACATTATATGATGGTTCATACCATGATGTTGACTCATCAGAAATGGCATATAAAATCGCTGCTTCTATGGCATTAAAAGATGCAGCACAAAAAGCAGGACTTGTGTTACTTGAACCAATTATGGCAGTAGAAGTAACTGTTCCTGAACAATATTTTGGTGATGCAATGGGAGACATTTCTTCAAGAAGAGGTCAAATAGAAGGTCAGGAACAAAGAGCAAATACTCAAGTAATAAAAGCTAAAGTTCCTCTTAAAGAAATGTTTGGATATGCAACAGATTTAAGATCTTTTACACAAGGACGTGGAAATTATATAATGCAATTTAGTCATTATGAAAAAGCACCAAAATCAATTATTGAAGAAGTTGTTTCTTCAAGAACTAAAAAATAATTTTTATACGTAAAAACAAAAAAATATATTTTAAGAAATAAAGCACAAAGATATTAAATAAAAAATTTATAAATATAATATAATTTTATATGTCTGTAGTGCTTATATTATTTAAGGAGAATTAAATATGGCAAAACAAAAGTTTGATAGATCAAAACCACACGTTAATATTGGAACAATTGGACATATTGACCATGGTAAAACAACTTTAACAGCTGCAATTTGTACTTACCTTGCAAAAAAAGGTGGTGCAACTGCAATGAAATATGATGAAATTGATAAAGCACCTGAAGAAAAAGCTAGAGGAATTACAATTAACACAGCTCACGTAGAATACCAAACAGATAAAAGACACTATGCTCACGTAGACTGTCCTGGTCATGCTGACTATGTTAAAAACATGATTACAGGTGCTGCTCAAATGGATGGGGCAATTTTAGTAGTTGCTGCATCAGATGGGCCTATGCCTCAAACAAGAGAACACATTTTGTTAGCAAGACAAGTAGGTGTTCCTAAAATGGTAGTTTTCTTAAATAAATGTGATGTTGTTGATGATTCTGAAATGCAAGATCTTGTAGAAATGGAAGTTAGAGAATTACTTTCTTCTTATGGTTTTGATGGAGACAACACTCCAGTTATTAGAGGTTCAGCATTAAAAGCTTTAGAAGGTGATGCTAAATGAGAAGCAAAAATTGATGAATTAATGGCAGCAGTGGATGATTACATTCCAACTCCTACTAGAGATACTGACAAACCATTCTTATTAGCTGTTGAAGATGTTATGACTATTACTGGTAGAGGTACTGTAGTTACTGGTAGAGTTGAAAGAGGTACATTAAAATTAAATGATGAAGTTGAAATTGTAGGTCTTCGTGATACTAAAAAAGCAGTTGTTACAGGTATGGAAATGTTTAGAAAAACATTAGATGAAGTTAAAGCTGGTGACAATGCTGGTATCTTATTAAGAGGTATTGATAGAAATGAAGTTGAACGTGGACAAGTATTAGCTAAACCTGGTTCAATTAAACCTCATAAAGAATTTGAAGCTGAAATTTATGCACTTAAAAAAGAAGAAGGTGGAAGACACACTCCAGTATTAAATGGATATAGACCACAATTCTACTTTAGAACAACTGATGTTACAGGTGAAATTACTCTAGACAAAGGTGTTGAAATGATTAATCCTGGTGACAATACAAAAATTACTGTTAAACTTATCGCTCCAATTGCGGTAGAAGAAGGAAGTAAATTTTCAATCCGTGAAGGTGGAAGAACAGTTGGTGCTGGTACAGTTACTAAAGTTATTAAGTAATTAATTAAAAGATTAATTGAAAAAACTATGAAAGAAATTTCATAGTTTTTTATTTGCAAAAAATCTTGTATGAATTTGAAACTAAAAATTAAATTATTTATAATTAATATAGTGTATTGTTATTTTACATATTTTTAATTATTTAATTTTTATTGTTTTTTAATTTAGGTTTGTTATGTATAGAAATAGAAAAAAAATTATTGCAGTTAGTACAATTTCAGTTGTT
>CAMWUV010000016.1 GCA_947177535.1 uncultured Mycoplasma sp. | reverse complement strand
TTGCTATTGTTTATAGAAAAAAATAAATTTTTAAAAAATAAAAAAGGTAAGAATTTAACTTCTTACCTTTGGTTTTTATAAGTATAATTTTAATTTTTTTCAGAAATATTTTCTTTGTTTTCAAAAACTTTTGATTGATTGCTAAATTTATTGTTTTGAAAATCACTAGCAAAATTTGAAGAATTATTACCACTACTAATATTTTGATTATGACTTGAAAAATCTGGATTAAATTGATTGTTGTTTTCTAAATTATTAGGATTAAAATTTTCATTTTTTAATGTGTTAACAATATTGTTGTTACTGATTACATTTTGTTGACTATTGTTACTAGGTTGCTGATTGTTAAAACTGTAGCTAGTGTGGTTTGGAACAAATTGGCTTAAATCTTCTGTTTCTAATTTATTGAAATTTTGGTTTTGATGATTTTGTCAGTTGTTTTGATTTAAATTATTATTTGCTAAATTTTTTACTTTTTTGTCATTGTTTACAAAACCATTTTGATTTTGGTTTTTATTTAAAATTGTTTCAAAAGTATTTGAGATATATTCATGGTTGCTAGCACTTGCAACTGCAAAATTATTTAAATCATTAATTGAAGGATTAATTTTTTTGTCAATTTCAGAAAGTGGAGATATTTTACTAGTTGGAATTTCATCTAAGTAAGAATTGTTTGATTTAGAAAAATTATTAATTTCCCCTTTTACTAAACCATTTCTTAAATTATATTTACTAAAATCAAAATCTTGCTTTTGAACAATTTCTATATCTGAGCAATCAAAAGCATATTTCATTTCTGAAAAAAGTCTTTTTATAAGTTTATCTTTATCTTTTGATAAAACTTGAAAAATTACACGATAAACTTTGTTATCATCATTTACAAAATTAAAGTATTTAAAATCACTAACATTAAATTTTGATGATTCCCTTTTTAAAACCTTATTTAATATCTGATCATCACTGACTGTGTTTCTAGCTATTTCAGCTAAACTCTTTCTTGAAAAAGACAAAACAACAATAAAAGGTACTTTAATTTTCTTTTTACCAAACATAAAAAATCCTTATAATAAATCAAATTAAATTAAAATGATAACATTATTATAATTTTAGTTTGATCATTTTAAAAGAGGCAGAGCTAAAAAAATACATTTTTTTTAAAAAAATAAATAGTTTTTTTAATAAATTTAAACATTTTTTTACTCTACTAGAATTAAAGAAGGGTTTAAATATCTTTCTAAAATTGTTCCAAAGTATGGTTCATACTCTTTTAAAAACTGAATATCTTTATTATAAACAGTATTACCATATGCGTTTCAGTACTGATTTGTTGGATCAATTTCATAAATCATAAACATCATTCTTCTTAAAAAATCAGCACTTTCGAACATTAACCCTTGACCATTTACATTAACACCATTTCTAATCTTAACAATCGAAATTCTATAATAGTCAATTTTGTTTTCAGTTGTTTTTGAAATATTTCCTAAAGATAAACTTTCAAAATCATATGCTTTAAAATAGTCTCTAATAATTTTTCGATAATCTTTTCAATTCATATTTCCACTTACATTAACTAGAATAGTAGCTTTTTTAAAAATAACTGATTTTTCCTTTTGAAATGTAAGCATATTATTAGGACTTAAATTATTTAAATAGCTTGGAATATGGGGAACACTACCAACTGTGCTATACTTAACATACATTTTTTTATTGCTATTAACTTTTAATAAACTTATTTTTTCAGAATTAAGTCAAGTCTCATTAATATATTCTTCAATACTTGGAAATTCAAAAAAATTACTTTTTTTATCAATAATTCTGTGAGATGCTAAATTTAATTGTGGAAAAGATGGTTTTTTTCTTTTAGAATTAACAATCATTTTATCAATTAATTCAAAATATTTTTTTCCTGGATATTGCTTAATAATATCTACAAGTTCTTCAAGATATCATTCATCTATATAAACAACAATTTTTTCACTAATTTTGATTGTAATAACTCTTGATTTAATTAATTCATCATTTTTTTTCTTCCTATTAACTTTAGCCATAAATTTCCCTAAAAAAATTATTATTATTTTTCAACAGAAGGCTTACTAATATTTTTTTTATTTTTAGTTACCTCTTTAATTACTTCTGACTCTTTTTTAATAATTACTGGAGAAGTTCCACTTTTCATATACCCTTCAATCAGTGAATAAACTCTTTCTTTTATTTTTGGTAAAGCAGTTTTTAAGATCGTCATCTCAAAAGCTTCTTTTCATGAATGACCAATTGAAATAAGTCTCAATCCTAAAATTAAAGATCTTGTAGAACAAATTAAAGGTAATTTTTCAGATACTACTATTTTTCTAGCAGCTAAAAATCTATCCAAATATTGTTTTCCAAAAGCAAAACCTCTAGCAAATCTTTCTTCAAGTTTTTCATCATATGGCATTTCTAAAAAAATAAAACGATCTAATGTTGCAATATCTAATTGCTGTCTAGCAGTATAACCATTTCCAATATCAATCCCATTAGTGTTACCAGCACCAATTAATCTAAATCTTTCATGTGCAACTACTCTTCCAATAGGAAAATCTAAAAATCCATTTGCTAAAGCTGCATTAATAGTAATTAAAGCTTCAGGGTTAGAAGCATCCATTTCATCAAATAAAAATAAACCACCATTTTTAAAACAACGGTAAAAATCAGTTTCTATATAATCACCCTTTGCACTTTTATAACCAACTAATTTATATGGTTCTAAAACTGCTCCACTAAAATAAAAATCTAACTTTAATGTTTTAGCAATTTCTTGAGCCATATATGTTTTTCCAGCACCTGGAACTGAATATAAATAAACATTAAAATTTTTAGCAACTAATTTTAAAACTGTTTCAAATAAAAAATGTTGTCTTTTTGTGTCTTTTAGTTCAATGTTTTTAATATCCATTGAATCTAGTGTCATTCTAAGTTCTTTTGATGTTACACCTCTTTCAAGGTGTTGGATAATATCTCTTGATACATCCAACAATTTTTCATCCATCAATTTTGAAACTTCTTCTCTAATTTGTTTTTTTGTACTAAATAAACTCATATTTTCACTTCTAATTATTAAAAAATCAAAAAACTTAAAATAATTTTACTTTAAAAGTTTTAAAAAGCATATTAAAAACTTTTAAATTACATAAAAAATACTTTTTTGAATAAAGAAAATTAAAAAATTTTATCTTTTTTCAATTCTAACAACACCTAAATGTTTTATGTTTCGATACTTATTTCTACTATCTAATCCAAAACCTGCAACTCATTGATTTGGTATTAATGCACCAAATCAATCAGGTTCAACTAAATTTTTTGGTGGATTTGATGAATCTTTATCTTTGTTTTTCTCCTTTTTAAAAAGAGTGCAAATTTTAATTTCTTTAGGTTTAAATTCTTTAATAAAATTACAAACACATTCAAGTGTTAATCCAGTATCTATTAAAGTATCTAAAATTAAAATCCTTTTTTCTTTAATTTCTTCATTTTTAATGTTTGCAATAACTTTTAAATTTTCTTTTTTTTCTAAATTATTTGGATCTGTATTAATAACTTTTAAACTTTTAAAAAACAAATTAAAATCTAAGTTTAATAATAAATGGCCAGAAAAAACTATACCACCTTCAAGTACTGCAATAACAACAATTTCTTCACCACCAAAACTCTTGTAATAAGCATTGATTCTATCTGAGACTTTTTGAATTAAACTAACAATATCTTCATATGGATAAATAATTTTTACAAAATAATTTCTAAACATTTAAACTTTTCCTGACTGATTTTAGTTATTTTTAATAATAGTTTGATTCTGGTGTGAACCAACTGAAATAAATCTCACTTTAACTTTTAAAAAAGACTCAATGTAAATAATATAATTTTTCAAATTATCTGGTAAATCATCATAATTTCTAATGTTTGAAACATCTTGATTTCAACCTTCTAATTCTTGATAAATTGGTTCACATTTTTTTAATTCTTCAATTGATGAAGGCATGTAATTTAATATTTTTCCATTTTTCGAATATCCTACACAAACTTTTAATTTAATAACACTAGACAATTCTTCAATCGAAGTAATAGCTAATTCTGTTAAACCACTAACTGAAACTACATATTTTAATAAAAATAAATCCAATCATCCAATTTTTTTAGTTAGCTTATTATCAGATGAATTATGCTCTTTTCGTTTTTCTCTTATCAGAGACAAAAAACCTTGATTTTCAATTTCAGTAATAAAATAAGAATTATCTTCTTTTACAGAGTAGGCTTTAACAACACCTAAAATTCTTTTAAATTTATTAATTGCTATCCCTGTTCCTGAAGCAAGTGATGCCATCACATTGTTAGCAGTGATGTTAGGATAGTTTCCATAATCAACATCTAACATTATGCTATCATCTGCTTCAAAAAGAATTTTATTTTTTCTTTCATATGCATAATTCAATAAAGCAGAAGTGTTAATTACAAAAGGTTTTATTTTTTGTCCTAATTCAAAATATTGTTTTGCAACAGTGTAAGGATTAAAGATTTGTTTTCCATATTTCACAAGCAAAATATTTTTAAATTGTAAATTTTTTTGTAATTTTTGTAACAAAGAATTAAAGTCAAACAAATCACAAATTCTAATTCCTAATTTTAAAGCTTTATCAGAACTACAAGAACTTGAACCTTTATAAATAAATTCATCTTTAATATCATCATTTAATTCACCTAAAAGTTTATCCATTTCGATATGGAAATTAAAAATTAAATGACATTTATCTGAGATATACAAATTGTTAGTTAAAACTTGATTATTAGTTAAATAATTTAGTTCATCAAGCAAAACATTCAAATTTAAAAATACACCTTGAGATATTACAACTCTATTTCTAGGATTAAAAATAGCAGATGGAATCAAATTTAATTTAAATAGTTTATTATTTGAAATAACTAAACGATTTGCATTACCAAAACCTTGATATCTAACAACATAATCATATTGATTAGTTAAAAGATCTATAAACTTATCTTTTTTTTCTTCACAAAATTGAGAACCTTGAGATATTACAACTCTATTTCTAGGATTAAAAATAGCAGATGGAATCAAATTTAATTTAAATAGTTTATTATTTGAAATAACTAAACGATTTGCATTACCAAAACCTTGATATCTAACAACATAATCATATTGATTAGTTAAAAGATCTATAAACTTATCTTTTTTTTCTTCACAAAATTGAGAACCAACAACTAATAATAGATTTTCACTCATAATTAGAATTCCTTACTTAAAAAAGGTATTAACAATAATAATTTTACAAATAATCTAATCAATAGATTATTAATTTTAAAAAAGGTGAATATATAAAAATAAAAAAAGGTACCAACCTTTTTTTATTTTTTTTAACGTTCTGATTTGTTGAAATGTTTTCCAGCACTTTTTGGTCCAAGTGAAAACCTTCCAAAAATAACCATCACAACAAGTGCACAAATAAAAGGAATTGTTTTTAATAAATATCCATCTGCTAAACTTACACCCAATACATTTTGAACATATACATAAAGTAGTGCAAATAATCCACTAATAATTACTACAGGTGTAATTTTTCAAGAACTAATTATTAAAATTCCTAAAGCTATATAACCTAAACCATTAACATCACCTGTGAATGAACTAGTTGATGTATTGTATGCAAATAAGCAACCTGCAAAAGACGCTATTGCACCAACAATTAAAATTCCAGCTCATTTATAACGATTAACATTAATTCCTTGCGCATCAGCAGCATTTGGATTTTCTCCAATTGATCTGTATCTTAAACCAAATTTTGAAAATTTCATAAATACAAAGATACCTATTATGATTACAATTGCAATTAGAAAACAAATAAGTGCTTCAGGATGAAATAATGAATTACTTTGAATTGCTGTATATTGATACTGACTTTTTAAAGAAGATTCATTAAAAATATTAGAAACGTTGTCGCTTATTAATAGTCCAATCCCTGGTGCTAATAAATTAATTCCTGTACCACCAATAACATGATCACATTTCAATTTAATGACAGCAAAACCAAAGAGTGCACCAACACCAATTCCCAGTGCTGATGAAATTAGCATTGATAATAAAAAGGTCATTTCAAATGAAAAATTAGCAGGGTCTTCACCCATCGCACTAAAAAATACATTTGAGAAAATCATAAAGAACAATGCCCCAAAAATCATCATTCCATTAATTGCTATATTAACAATTCCAACTCTTTCTGATAAATATCCACTTAAAGCAGCTAACATAACAGCTGGGGCAATTAATAATCAACTTGTAAGATGACTTAGATCCATACTAATTACCTCCTGTTGCTAAATTATTTTTTCTATTATCATTCATTAATGAATCTATGTTAATAACTTTTTTTGAAACAGCTTCTAACTGAGTTGCATTAAAATCTGCTTCAGTGGCTCATAGAACTATTTTCTTTTTTAATTTATTTCATTCATGTAAAAATCAAAAATGTTGTAATTTGTTTAGATTTAAAGAATCAAAATTTTGATAAAAATCAATTATATTCAAAACACAACCTTTTTTAAAATCTTTTAAAATTTCTTTTCTTGCTTCTAAATACTCGAATTTTTTTTCTTTTTTATCAAGTTTGATACTAGCATCAAACATTCTTTTAAATAATCAAATCATTTTAAAATAAGCTGTTAAAGTTACTTTTTTAATTCAAGAATTACCTTCGTTAATCTGATTTGATAAAAAGATTTGTTCTTTTTCTTTATAAAGTTTACTAATTGAAAATGTGTAATTTTCAGATATTTCAAAAATATTATTTTCAAAATCCATATATGTTGTTTTATTGCACTTACCAAGTTTAGCACTCATAATTCATCTTCATGGTTTGAAATAAATTAATAATGTATAAATTGCAACAATATACATAATAATTCCCATAATTAATTGAATTGTGTTTGTTGCCAAACCAGCAGGACCTGAACCTGCATCAGGAAAAGTAAATACAAATGAAACCAAAACAATTCCTATTGGATTATTTAACGCAATTAAACCAATTGCTATTCCATCAAACCCTTGTGAAGGTACTGAAGACAAAGCAGTACCACCTTCAGATTGAAATGTTAATTTAGGTGACATTTGAGCAGTATAAACTATTACTGCTAAAACTCCTGCTAAAACTCCTGAAATTAGAAAAGATGAAAGTTGTAACATATTTTTGTTGTAACCAAAATTTTTAGATGCTGATAAACTATGACCTACAGTTTTTAACTTATGTCCAAAAACTGTATATTTTAATAAAACTAAAACAACTATTACACAAATTAGAGTAATTCCAATTGAAAAACCCCATCCATAATATTGACCTTCTTGTGTAAAAGTAAATGAGGGGTCTAAGGTTTTTGAAACAAACTGACCATTACCAAGTGCTACATCATCCAAAAACGTTGGTGTTTGCATCAAAATCGCACCAACAATATATAAAATTATTCAGTTCAATAGAATTCCACTTACAACTTCATTAACTTTACAATAAATTTTTAGCAATCCTGTTACCAAAGAAACAAAAGTTGCACCCAAAATAGAAAGAATAATTGTAATAATTCATCCTCCTGCTAATTGTTGGGTTGGTAAACTTAATATTACAAAAAACGCTAAACTACCACCAGCTAACATCTGACCTGAAATTCCAATATTAAAAATACCAACTTTCATACAAAAACTGAAAGCTAATGCTGCTACTATGTAAGTACACATTTGAACTGCAAAATTTTGTGAATATTGAGCATCCTCAAAAACTGCTATAAACATATAAAAAAATGCTTCTGGTCTAGTTCCTGTTGCTGTAATGATAATAAAAGATAATAATAAAGCAACAATAATTGCTGCAATAACTGACAAAATATTTCTTCTTGTAGTTTTTTGCTTTGTTTGATAAACAAGTTTATCTAAACTAGTACTATGATTAAAATAAAATTTTTTTAAACTATTCATAACTACATCCTTTCTCCTGCTAATAGGTTACCTATATTTTGTCTAGTCATTTTCTTTCTATCTCCAGAATCAATAATTTTATTTCTGCTAATAACTGCAATTGTATCTGCTAATGCTAAAATTTCATCCAATTCATAAGAAATTAATAAAATTGCATTACCCTTTTCTTTTTCTTTAATAATTTGAGAATGAATAAATTCTATTGCACCAATGTCTAATCCTCTAGTTGGTTGAACCAAAACAATTAACTTATGATTTTTTTCCATTTCTCTACCAATAATAACTTTTTGCTGATTACCACCAGAAAGTGATTTAGCTAAAGCAGTACCATTAGCAGATCCTCTAACATCATATTTTTTAATAATTTTATTAGCATATTCAGCAATTTTATATTCTGTTAAAAAACCACCAGTAGTGAAGTTATATGATTGACAAAAAACATATTTTTCAACATCATCATTAACAGTAATTTTTTGCTTTTTTGTAATAATATTTTCAACTGTGTTTAACCTGACATTAGTTTCTAAATCCAGTCCGTATTTATGCCTGTCTTCTGGCACATGACTTATTCCTGCATTTATCCTTTGTTTAACACTTCAGTGTGAAATATCTATTTTTTTATTCAAATTAATTTTTATTTTGTTTGATTTTGAAAAATGATTAATATTTTTTGTATCAAAATATATTTCATTTCCCATATATAAAATTGAATTAGGATTAGCTTTTTTTAAACCTGATACAAATTTAGCAATGTCAGATTGACCATTTCCTTCAACTCCAGCAATAGCATATATTTCACCAGCATGAAT
>CAMWUV010000015.1 GCA_947177535.1 uncultured Mycoplasma sp. | reverse complement strand
CAATCTATCTAACTTAAGTAAAATAAATTATTTAAAAAAATATATTGGAAATAATTTTTTTGATTTTGATAAATTAAAATTTAGTACTTTAAATGTTACATATAATTCATCAACAGTTGATATTTCATCATATTTAAATTATGCATTGGCAAATTTTTTCTTTAACAGTTCCTTTGATTCTATAGATGTTAAATGATTAAAATTAGGAAATGAAGAAAGTAAAAAATGGGACTCAGCAATTGCCACTACTGATTCAACAACAGAAGATTTAAATGCTATTCTGCAGGATTATAAAGTAAAATTATGAAAATCAGAAAATGCTGTTTTATCTTCAACTGCAATTGAAAATTATTTTAAATTATATTTAACTGTTGCTTCTACTAAATATATGATAGAAAATAATTTTAATTATTTTCTACAACATATGTCTTCATTAGTAAATATTGGTGAAGATGCTTATGTTGTATGGCAAAATTCTGAAAATAGAGCACTTGAAAAAAATTCAAGTGATGCTGAAAATTTAATGTCAGCTAAAAAAATTAATCGAAATATTAACAATAGTTATTTTTCTTCTTATATTGGTGGTTATCAAATAACTAATCAAAGCACAGCTACAACTAAAAGTCCAATGACATTAACTTATCAAGAAGAATTAACTAATTCTACTTGAACAACTGTATCTAATCCAAATGTTGGGATTAAATCTTCATATCAAGATGAATCTACAAAAATATCATATTATTCAATTAGCAATAATATGTCAGGTTTTTTAGGTTTACAGAAAAAAGAAAATAGTTTAAACACAATTATTTCAGATAGATTATTTAATTCTCCTACAATTGATAATAATAGTTTGGTTGGAATTCTATATGGGTATGGTTCTGATTTAGAAACAGTTATAAAAGTTATTCAAAATACTCCAACAGTTAATGGGATCAATCAAATTGCAAATGATTTAGCTACTAAATTAAAGCAAAATCAATTAAAAGAAGTTGCTGAAAACAAAAAAATTACTTTAAAAGAAAAGAAAGATAAATTAATCACAGCTGTTACTAATTTGAGTTCTAGTTTAAATTCTACTGGTGTTTTTTCACAAAGAAAAGGAATTTTAAATAAGGATTCATTAACAGAAACAAACAGGAATGGATTATTATCTGATTCATCCCAACCTTTGGTTGAATTTGCTGCATATGTAATACAAATTAGTCGATTTGATTTATTATCAAAAGATAATTTATTAAAAGCATTATCTGTTGATGATAAAAATAATAATGCTGCTTTAGATGTTTTTAGTAATTTAGTTATTCAACAAGCAGTTGATTCAGAACTGCAAAATAAAGTTATGAGTTTAATTTTAATGGATAATGGGAAAATAAATGCATATGATGTTAGACTTTATATTAATTTAGGTGTTGAATGAATAATTAATTGAAAAGTAACCAATCCAATTTCTAATTCTACAGATTCTACAGGTAGTGAATCTGAACCGATTGATTAATCTATAATTCAATAAAGGAGAAAAAATGAGTAAACTTAAATTTAAAAAAATTTTACCTTTAATATCATCTCTTGGAGCAATAGCTTTAGTTCCAACAATTTTAACTTCTTGTTCTAGTGAAATTAACTCTACTTTATTGGATAGTTTGGTATCTAAAGGTAATGGATTAAATTTAACTAATAATTTAAATTTAAGTGATTTAGCTAAATACTCTTTAACAACTTTAACTGGTTCAGAAAAATGAATGAATCAACTTAATAATCAAGCAATTTATCAATGATATTCTAAACTTGCAACTAGTAATTTATCAAAAAACAAGGATGGTTACAATAGACTTTTTGAAACTCAAAAGTCTGAAATTAATGATAATTATGATGATACTTATAATTCATCAAAAGACTCAAATGGTAATGATTTTATTTTAAAATTTCAACAAGATGAATTAGATATTCATGGTGGAAATGAAGATTCATGAAAAAAAGAAAAATGATTAGAATGAGCAAGTTCATCATTTAAAACTGATTTGTTTGCTAATTTTTATCTTTCTTTAGTTGATAAAAGTGGTAATTTTGTACCTACTAATGAAATAAATTTACAAAAAGCTTTAACATTTTCAGGAGATGTTTTGTTTAAATTCAACAAAAATGCTAACAATAGTGGTAAAACTGATGATTATGTTGCAAATGAATATGCTAATTTTCAACAATTTATTTTTGATCAATGAGTTCAATCAGAAAATCCTTTTATTATTAGTTATGCACAATGAAATTATGCAAGTCCAACTAGTGGATTAGATTCTATTTACAATGCAAATGCTATTGGTAAAGATCCTGTAAATTCAACAGTTACTGCTAGTTATAGATTTCCTTATTTTTCTAATTCAAAAACAAATGATAGTTATTCAGATGTTGAAAAATTTTTGAAATTTACAGATGAAAACAATGATTTTTCTGACAATGATGATGGTAAAAAAATAGGTTTAATTAACTTAAACAAATACGGTTATTCTTCAGATTCATCAAGTTATAAATTAATCAATAATGTTAATTCATATTCAACTGATTCATCAAATTTATCAATGGGTTCTACTTTTCTGTTTAGCACTTCTTTTAGTGCAAACAAAAAAGTAGATAATGAAACTAGACAAAAAGTTAGTAAAGCTATTATTAATACATCAAATTTACCATTTGATACAATTACTTCAAATTTTATTGCTACAGATACAAGTTCTTTTGAAAATAAAATCTTAGAAACAGGTTCATCATCAACTGCTTCTACTGAAAAAACTTATGTTTTTTCCACTCAAATATTAGATAATTATGTAAAAGAAATTTTATCTGAATCAGCTTACCAACAATTAACAACTGCTTCAAGTGATACTACTACTAAATATGATGCTACCAAAGGTTTATATGCAATTGATGCTTTTATTCCTACTGATAAAGCAAATTTAGCAAATGTTTTATTTTTAAGAGATGCTAGTAGTGTTTATGCAATTGCAGTTGATGGTGAAACTTATATTTCACAAGCAAGCAATTTAAATGATGCTAAAAAACGTGCTGGAGATATTGTTTTATACCGTTATTTACAAAATAAATCTAATACAAGTTTAGGAATATCAATTGACTTGCCACAAACATTATCAACTTTTTATGACAATAACCGAGATTGATTAATCACAAAGTATTCTCAATTAAATTCTGATCAAGATTTATTTGATTTCAGTTTTCTAAATGGTGATGGTAATGTTTTAGCAGTGTTGCAAGATTTGGCTGATTATATTTACATTAGTAATAGATATAAAAGAATTGAAAATTACCAAACAAACCTTTTTGAAGCAAAAAATAAATATGATGTTGCTGATAATTCAGCTTTTGCTTCAAATTATGGTTCAAAATCTTTTTTTAATGGTTTAGCTGCTAGTTATCCTTATCCTTTTAGTGCTGCTGCTATTAGTAAAGATACAAGCAATAATGGTTCAATTGGTTATTTTACTCAATTAAATGCTTTAAAATTGGAAAATCCTTTTGGTGGTAGTGATCAAACATTAAAAGATATTGAATTTGATGATCCTTATGGAGAAAAAGGAATTTATAAAAAACTAAATGCTGATATTTCTACTTATATTGCAAATAAATCTTTTGGACCTTTAGTATCAAATTTTGATGGGTTTAAATATAGTCAATACATTTATACTAATGATTTTTTTGTTAATCAAGCTATTTTAGCTGTAGGAAATGATGGTAATTTATTATCTGATTTAGTTAAGAAAAATATTCTATTGGAAAGTGGATTAAAAGATAAATTTGGTTTAAATACAAATGATTATTTAAACTCAAAACTTTATGATGTTAGTAGTTATAAATTTAATAATAATGAAGTTAGCTCTTATGTTAATAATGGTTTATCTAACTACTTTTTTAATTCAAATTTTGATAGTAGTAATAGCAAATGAGTTGGTTTAAAATTATCACAAACTTTTAATTTTAACAGCACAACAACTACTGACACTAGTAGTCAATCATTACCAACAATTTCATTTGACCAGTTAAATAGTTATAGAAAAGAAATGTGAATTAATGAAAATATTAAAATGAGTGCAATTCCTGCAGATAATTATGTTAATTTTTTAACACTTTTATCAACAATTGACTATTTAATGGCAAATGATGGACAAGTTTTTTTATCACAACTTTCTAGTAAACTTTCATCAGCAGATTCACGTCTGTCTTTTTTGGTTTGAGAAACAAGTATTGATACAAACAACCAAAAAGATGCTGCTAACAAAAAGCCTAATGAATTGCTATATTCTCAAGCAAATGTTGTTTCAAATGTAAATAATTCCCAAGGATCTTCATATTATCCACTTAATTCTTCTGCAAGTGTTTTAGGTACATCTGATTCTGCTTTTGTAAATGATAGCTATTTATCTTCTTATTATACTCATGTTTCAGATATGATAAATTTTCAAGGGATTTTAACAAACTCTTCATCTCCAAATATTACTGAGTCTTTAAGAACAAATCTTTTTTCAAATTTAAGTCAAAAAGGATTACTATATGGATTTGCAGATAAAAGAGAAAATTTGGCTACAATGGTTAAATCTTTTTCTTCATCACAAGTTTTATCACTAGCAAATAATATTCAAAAATTATTTAATCTTGATATTTCAACTGTAGCTAATGCAAGTAATTTAAACCAAATGCAGCAAAATTTAATAACAATCATCAATGATAAAAATAAAATTAAAGATGAAGCATTTCAACCTAAACAAGGTTATATTAATCAAGATTTATATATAGATGAATCTGATTCAATGAGTGGTTATAAATATGCTTCTTATGCTATACAATTAAGTGAAAATAATTTAACTTCAACAGAAATATTTTTAAGTTATTTAAAATCTTGTTTTACTAGTAATGACCCTAATCAAACTACTAGTTCTACTACTAATACTAATGCTGACAAACAAGCAAACGATTTGTTTTGAAATTTAGTTGTTCAAATTGCAACAGATTCCTCAGTTCAAACAAATGCTATTTCAAACGTAACTTCAACCAATAAAGTTACAGTGTATGATATAAGATTAAATAATCAACTAGGTTCTAGATGAATTTTAAATTATAAAGATCAAAGTTAATTTATAGAAGGCAAGAAGGTGAAGTTATGAAATTGAATTTTAATAAAAAATTTAAAAAAACAAAATTATTTAAATATGGTTTATTTTTTAGTTTAACAGCAGTTCCAGTTGCTGTGACAGCATGTAGTGGTGTTAGTCAAGAACTTATTAATAAATCTTATTTAGTATCAAATACTGGTGATGCTTTTACTAGTAATCTTTCGCTTTCTCAAATTGCTAATAATTCTTTAAAAACATCAAATGGATTTCAGGGTTATTTAGAAGCAGTTGTTAATGAAATTCTTTATAATTGACTAGTAACACTTTCACAAAGAAATGAAGAATATAAAGTTTTATTAAATAGTGAACAAGAAAATGTTAATAAAGAATATAGTGATTTATTGCAAAGTTATAAAAATCAATATGGTAGTAATTGAGAATTAAAATTTCAGCAAGAAATTTTAGATCCATCTGGTGGAAATAAAAAAAATTATATTCAAAATAAACTAAATACTTTTGCAAGATCAATTCTAACTGACAAGTTATTTTCAACTCTTTATCTGTCAGTTTATAATACTAAAAGTGCAAGTGTTGACTATAACCCTACAGATGACAATATTTTAAGTGCATTAAAAAACACAGCAAATTTAAACAGTAGTTCTTCTGATTATAAATTTAAATTTGACAATCGAGTTGATTTATTAAGTTCTTATAACAAAAAACCAGATGAAGAATTTGCAGCTTTTCAAGATTTTATTTTTCAAAAATATGCGGAATATGAAAATCCTTATATTATTGATTTTGCACAATGGAATTATTCTACCCCTAGTGGATCTTTGGGTATAAGTGGTTTATACAAAACTGGTGATAGTAATGATACAGATGCTAGTAATGAAGGTGAATCTAGTGAAACACAAAATGTGTCAACTAATTCTTTAACAAATAGCAGTTTCTATCAAAAAAGAAATATTACTTTTTTCGATGATACAACTGCATCTGGCAGTGATTCTTCTTCATCAAGTGGTGATGATGGTTCTGAAATTCCTTCAAGCAATGCTGGAAGTTATATTTTTCCTTATTTTGGTAATGAAAATGCTACAAATACATCTGAAGGTACACTGTCAAAATTTGTTAATTTTTTATCTGAAAGTAAAACAAATGATAATACCAACAAAACAAACTATATAACAGATGAAGCAACTGGAATTAAAACAATTCCAGTGATAAGTTCTGATAATTTATCTACTTTAAAATTTGTAAAAAATAGTACGCTTTTTACAGATGAAAGTGGTGAATTGGCTTCTGCATTTGCTTATATTTATGGAAAAAATACAAACCAAATAACAGATATTAATAATTCAATATCACATGATATTGATCTAACTTCTACTACTAATAATGGGTTAGATTTAATTTCTGCTAATTTTATTAATACTTCTAATCCTTATTCAACATCAACATCATCATCTAGTCAAATTACAACACTGCAATTGTCTAAAAGTTATTTAGAAAATGTTATTAACAAAGATGGTAATTTAAAAAGATTGTTGTCAAATGATGTTTATGTTATTGACAATTTTGTTCCTGGTAAAGTTAAAATCAGTGATAGTAGTGAATATGAAAACTCATTAAATAAATTCATTTTTTTCAGAGCACAAGATGGTGTTTATGCAGCATCACTAGATGGAGATACTTTGGTTGCTGCTGGCAAAGATACTAAACAAAAAAAATTAAATTCTGCTTTTGTAGTTTTATATCGATATTTTTTAAATAAATACTCTAACCAAGATTTTTCAATTGATTTAACAACTGAACTTTCAAGTTTTTTTAATTCAAATATAGATTGATTAGTTTACCAATTTGCTTTATTACAAACTCATGAAGGAATTGATGGAACTAAATTTAATCAGACAATGTTTAATTTAAATACCATAAATTCAAGTCAATCTGATAAAAATTTAGCAAATGCAATTTCTAATTATTTACCAGCTGCTCAATATTTTAGTAATTCTTATTCTGCAGCCGAAAAAATGTATGAAACAAAAAAAGGATATAACACAAATTATGGTTATAGTGTTTATAATAATGGATTAGCATCAAATTTTAATTATCAATATGCTACTGATAATCAAGCCAAATATTATTCTATTAATAATAATTTTTTATATGAAAATGCTTTATTAGCTTCTACATCTATTGATCCTTTTAAAACTTCTGGTAATAGTTCTGTTAATTCAAATATTAACAACACTAGCACAAGTTTATATAAAACAATGATAGATGCTATTACAAATGTAACAAATGCTTTGGTAATTCAACCTGCTGAATATGAGAAATATTCTCAGTGCTTGTACACTACAAATATCTATGTTAACTCAGGATTAAATAATACTTTATCTGATACTAATTTTGTTTCAAACATTGTAAAAAAATCAGTTTTTGAAGATTATATTGGTGATTTTTATTCGGCAAGTAATTATGGCTTTAATTTAAAAAATAATTATTTCACTAATACAAATAGTGAAGATAAAACTAGTACTAGTGATTTACAAAATTATTTAAAAAATGCAATGTATAATTTCTTTTTTATGCAAAATTTTCAAAATGAAACAAATAGTTTATTTAGATATGGATCAACTTCAAGCACTGAAACTAGTGTAGCTAGCAAAGATGATGCTTTAACAAGTATTAGAAAATATAGTACTGATTTATGAGAAATGCAAAGTGAAAGTTCATATTCTCTAGAAATAGGAAATTTTAATTCTTTATATAGTTTGATTTCAGTTGTGAAATATTTTATGGAAGATAATTTTTCAAATTTTTTAAAATATATGAGAGATTTTCTAGGCATTAGTAAAGCTTTTGTTGTTTGACAAAATTCTTCTAATATTAATTTAAATACTACAGATACTACTCCTACATCACAATCTTTGATAAATCAGTCTATTTATACTAATATAAACAATTCAACTTATGGTTCTTATTATGGTAAAAGTTTTACAAATGTTGGTAACAGTAGCACTAGTTCTTCTTCTATAACCACAAACTCTTTAACTAACAATGTTTTTGATAATGCTTTTTACCAATCTTCTTTAAATACAAATTATTTTATAGCAACTAGTAATAACACTAATAATAGTGGTAGTGGTACAAATAATAATTTAGGATTTATGGGATTACAAACATCACAAAGTAATAATTTAGATTCTGAAGTTTCAGATGCTTTATTTAATAAACCTTATGATAATAATATTGGTTTAAAAGGCTGTTTATATGGTTATGGAAACAATAAAGAAACTTTGAAAAAAACTATTAGTGATATAACAAATTTTAGTTTTTTACAAGTTTTAGCTGGAAATTTAGATAGTTTAACAAATTATAATTTTTGCTTTTCAGCATCAATTGAAAATAATTTTTTATTATTAAGTGATAAAAAAAGTAAGTTAATTAGTATTGTAGATACTTTACCAGATGATTATTTTACTAAGTTTGATGGGTATGTTGGTGAAGCTCAAACAATAAATAATCAACAAACTATAAATGCATATTCAAATAGTGATTCATCAGTAACAAAATATGGAACATTGGCATATCAACTAAATTATGAGGATTTTTCTTCATTAGCTAGTTTACAAAAAGCTTTAGGTGCTAAGGATTCAGATTCTTATAAATTTGCTGATGAAATAATTTGTAATTTAATAGTACAATTTGCAAGTCAAAATTCTCAAACTTTTTTAAGTAAAATTGTTAGTAAAAACAGAATTGAAGTTTATGATATTAGAGCATATAATGCATTTAAAGAAAATGGAATTGCTTGAATTAGTAACTGAAAAGCTGTTGAATAATTTTTTATAGATTTTATAAAAAAAGAAGTGTGATATATAATATAAAAT
>CAMWUV010000014.1 GCA_947177535.1 uncultured Mycoplasma sp. | reverse complement strand
ATCTCTACCAGATTTATTTAAATTAAATCCAGTTAAAATATTGTCATAAACATTTAAAGTTGCAAGTAATCCATATTCTTGAAAAATGTATCCTACATATTTTCTTCTAAAATCAGTTAACTGATTATTATTCATATTTATTAATTGATGATTATTAACAATAACTGATCCAGTTGTAGCTCTAGAAAGAGCAGATAAAATATTCATTAGTGTTGTTTTTCCACTACCTGACTTACCTAAAATAACTACAAATTTTCCTTTTTTTATTTTTAAATTAATTCCTTTTAAAACATCATTAACCAAAAAACCATTACAATATTTTTTTGTAACGTTTTCTAATTCAAAAATATATCCATCAGAATTTTTTTGTTCAATTGGACCTTTATGTGGTTTATTTAATTTTTGAAAATTTTTTAATAATGATTTATTTATTTGTGATTGTTTAGATTGCATTTTACATCTCCAATCATTATTTTATACTTTTTGCTAAATTCATTTTTCCTATTTTGTTTCATGTTGTTCAATAAGACAAAAAGAAAATTAAAATAATTCCAATTGATGAAACAACAAAATGTCATCATGAATAGTCAACAATAATTAAAATTCCTGCAAATCCAAAAACAAAATTAGTGTAAATAAATCCTAATAAAAATGTTAATGGAATAGATATTAATAAGCCTATTAAAAAAACTGGAATATAAACTGATAAAAACGAACTTGCATTCTTTTTATCATCTAAACCTAAACATTTTAAAATTGCTGCTAATTTTAATGAATCATTAATAATTAATGATGAAATAATAACAATTATTAGTATTGTAATTAATACAACTATTGTCATTATTGCATCTTGAATTTTAGTTAATGTAGCACTAGTTGAATTTAATATATCTAATGTTGAACTATTAGAAGCAGCATTTGAAACAATAAACAAAGAAGAACTTGAACCAAAAATATCAGCTATCATTTGAATGAAAGCAGAAGCATCAATTGTTGGATTTTTATTTGAATCTAATAAATCTTCAAATCCTAATAATTTAATTGCTTCAACTAAATTATTTTTAATAGAAAATAGTGCATTTATTGTTGAATCTGTTGTAGAAATTAAATCAGTTCCAGGATATAAACCACTTACTGAGTATAAAGAGACTCCATTTGTTACCTCAACTAAACTGTTATTTTCAGTAGAAAAAATTCCATTAAAACCACTTATTGAATAATCAAAGTTATTTTTATCATCTATACCAGATGGAGTGGTATTGGATGGGTTTAAATAATTATTTCCATAATCTCATTCTAATCCTTGATTTCAATTTACAAAATCACTAATTTCTTCAGCAGAAGTTGGCACAATAGGTTTAACATTATTAATTGTTAAACCTAGGATTTTATTAGCATCATATTGATTAATATAAAAATCTGATCCTTGATAAGTTGTAACAATATCTTGTACTTTAAAATATGCTACAGGATTATTAACTCCAAAATATTTTCTAGAGTATCTATCACTAGAATTAGTAATCTCTGCTTTGATAATATCATTTTTATTTATTCCATATTTTTTACTTGCATATTCATTAATAACAATTGAATAAAGATCATTTTCTTTATCAGAATTTTTAATTTTAGATAATGGATAATTTCATAATTCATTATTTAGCAATTTGTTATTACTATTATATAAATTAACACTTGGATTTTGATCATTAGACAACCCTGTAACTACTAAACTATCACTACTACCTTTGCTAGTTGATCCATTAACACTATTAATTAAAAACTCAATGTAAGTGAAAGGTTTATCAGTTTGATTAGTAACTAATTTATTGTAGTTAATACTATATGTATAATTACTTAATTCCTGCTGTGAGTATAAATAATAAAGTAAATTTAAAAAATTTATATTTACATCACTGACAACTGGTGAATTAAGATTGCCACCAATTTTAGAAATATCAAATTCTAAATAATAATTAAAATTATCATCAGCTTGTGAATCAATAATATCAAAAAAGATGGAGTTGTTATTTTTAATTTCATCAAATGTTGTTTTAGTAATACCTGCACCAAAATAATTTTCATTACTAAACTTAGGTGTTAAAGCATTTAAATCTTTTGTTTCATCTTTTAAAACAGCGTATGCTTTTGAAAAACTTTTAATAGCATCAAAAATAGATAATTCTTGGTTATTAATTATCAAAGTATTTTTAGTATCTTTTGCTGCATTTTCAAACATGTTAGTGAATGCTTGATTTGCATAAGTACTATTATTTGATGGCATTAATTGTGAAGCTAAAGTTCATGGATTTGATGTAATACTACCTAATCCTAAATTAATATCTGTAAAAGGTTTGGTTGTAGTTTTATTTTTTAAATAAAAAATATCAGATTTTTGATTAGTTAAATCAACTTGAGAAACTAGTTGGTAATTACCAAATATTTTTAAATTTAATTCAAAATCAGAATTGGTAGA
Organism: uncultured Mycoplasma sp.; assembly: GCA_947177535.1. GTDB lineage: Bacteria > Bacillota_I > Bacilli_A > Mycoplasmatales > Mycoplasmoidaceae > Malacoplasma. Next base: position 6,715 of record CAMWUV010000014.1, on the reverse strand, counting down.
AGTATATTTGGCATAGTCTCCAATTTCTCAATAATTTTGATCAATAAATTCATTTGTAGATCCACTACTTATTTCCTCTTTAGAATAAGATAAAGATGTATCAAAATAATTATGTTTATTTAAAGTTTTACCTTGTTGTTGATAAGGAATTGTATAATATTGCCCAGATTGTAAAGTTGGTGTAACCAAATTCAAAGCATAGGTATAATTTCTAGTACTATATGTTTTTTCTGCTGCTAAATTAAAAGATTTCAATGTATTAACAGAAAATGTTAAAGAAGTCATTAATAGTGCTGACATTAAAGATAATAAAATTAATCTTCAAAATGAAGAAAAAGCAATTGCAGCTCTTAATCTTGATATAATCGAAAATTTAATAAAAGGTTTTTTCAATAAAGATGCTATTTTAGTCATTTTATATTTAGATTCATCTTTCATAAATTCTGATGTTTCACCACGTAAACAAAATCAAGAAAAAATAATTGTTAATGCTAAAAATATTGCAGAAACTAATAAAACTATTCCAATAATCAATCCAATGGAAAACCCTTCAATTGAAGTAGGCAATGTCCAAAAATTACCTAGTAGTTTGATAACTAATGTTTGCAAACTTAATCCTAAAATATATCCAAAAAAAGTAGACAAAAAAACTGGAATTCATATCAATAAACAAATTCCTAAAATTATTTCTCATTTTTTGTAACCATTAGCTTGCATAATACCCAAGCTATTTCTATTAGTTTCAATACATCTTTTGATAATAACAACAGAAATAAAAATTGATAACAGCAAAATAAATGCTGTTAAAAAACCAGAAACTGTTCCTATAGTATTTACTATTTGAGGTATAAAAACAACTCTTAATGCTGATGGACTTAAAGTGTTTGATGTGTCATCATAGATATATGCAGCATTAACATTAGAAGGTCAAGCCATATAGTTTTTAGAAATTAAATTTATTGTTTCTAAAGTTTTTTGATTTGAAGAATTGTTTTTAAATTTTCCCACCAAAAAATTTTCTTGTTCATTTCCTCTAAAAGAATTTTCCATTTTAGTAAAACCAGCAGAATTTGTATAAACTATTTGTTCGGTTTCAGTATTTGGAACAACATTAGCAAAAGAAACAACTGGATACATAAAATCTGGAGAAACACCTGTTCCTAAAATAACAAAAATTTGATTATCAATTTGAAAAGTATTATTAAATAATGTATTTATTCATTGATCAAAATTTTCTTGCTTATCATCCAAGTGATTAGTTCATTCATCAAAATTAATGGGTCTCTTATTTAATTTGTCCAAATAATGTGGGGAAATAATAGCTCCATAGCTTGTAAAATCTTCTATTTTTCCACTTACTGGAGCAATCCCTGAAATAGAATAAGAAAATTTTATTTGAAAACCATCATTAACTATCCCTTTTGTATCAATAATGTATTTTAAAATATTAGCTTCTTTAACTATTTCTTCTTTTGATGAGCTTGAAACTTCTGGTAAATTAGAATAAGGATTGTAATTTTCATTATTATTTACGTATTCATACAAACTATCAAATGAAAAATCTTTATTAGATCAACTTGCTCTATATAAATATTTAACTAGACTTCTAGACAAATCTTGATAATTTAATAATTCTTGTTGACTAGCAGATAATACTTTGTCTATATCACTAAAATCAGCAGGTAAAGACAAATTTTTTCCACTATATAAAACAATTTTATCTATTTGATTTTCTGGAGATGATTCTATTAGTTTAAAAAAAATATTTTGTTGTGTATTACTAATATTTATAGAGTTAAAACTTCTAATTTCAGTATTTGTCTGAATAGTAACTTCATTAATAAATTCTTCCTGATAAAATGATTCTACATAATTTACTAAATTAGAATTATTTTGACTAATAATTGAAGTAACGCTAGTAACAAAATCATTTTTAGTAGTTCAATTTTCTAATGTTATATCTTCTTGTGAATTAATGATTTTTTGAAATGATAAAAAATTTTTATAAAAAAAACTATTTTTATCATCTTTATATTTATTGAAAACATCACTATAAGCATATGTTCATTCAAAATCCTGATTAGCTTGAATTAAAGATGTATTTAGTGCAAAATTTACTGAATAAATGTAATTACTATCTGATTCACTTATTTTAGTTATACTTGTAATTTCAACATCTCCATCATTATCATTTTGTGATGTGTTCAAAATATATGGACCTTGACCATATCTATAATTTTCATTAATAACAAAATTATGTAAATTACCTTGTGTTGCTACAGTATTATAAGATGAAGTTAAATTAGCATTAGTACTATTTAAAACTGTAAAAATAGACATTGAAAAAAATATTAAAATAAACAAACCTATAAAAGAAAGTTTACTCAATTTAAAAAATTTTAAAATTGCTTTAATCAGTGTTTTCATTTGAATGTTATTATATTATCTATTTATTTTATTCAAAACTTATAAATAATATTAAATCAATTCAAAAAAAATTATTAATCTTTATTTATTCATACATAGTAAAATTTTGTTAATAATTTGGAGAAGTTAAAATGACATTTATATTCAATCACCCTTTAATTAAAGATAAATTAACAAGAATGAGAAAAAAAGAAACAGAATCAACAAAATTTAGAGATAACTTGAAAGAAATTACTCAATTAATGGCATATGAAGTTACTAAAAACTTTGAACTAGATAGAATCGAAATTGAAACACCTATAACTAAAATGTTAGGTTATAAATTAAAAGAAAAAATTGTACTTATTCCTATTTTAAGAGCTGGATTGGGAATGGTAGATGGACTAAAAGAATTGATTCCAACAGCAAGTATTGGTCACATAGGAATTTATAGGGATGAAGAAACTTCTTTACCAAAAGAATATTATTGTAAAATGCCTGAAAATTTAAAAAATGGTAATGCAATTATTTTAGACCCTATGTTGGCAACTGGTGGCAGTGCCAGTAAAGCAATTGAAATTATTAAATCTTATAATCCAAAATCAATTTCTTTAATTTGCTTAGTTGGTGCACCAGAAGGTTTAAAAGTTATTGAATCAAAACATCCAGATGTGAATATTTATATTGCACAATTGGATGAAAAATTAAACGATAAATTTTATATTGTTCCAGGTTTAGGTGATGCTGGAGACAGAATTTTTGGAACAAAATAAAATTTGATAATTAAATAAAAAAAATTAGTTTGCTCAAAACTAATTTTTTTTATTTTTTAAATCTTGATTTAATTTCATTTTTAAATGATTTTATTTTATCGTTAGTAGGTTTCCCTGGAATTTTATGGTGATGACGACACTTAACTGTATATGTTTCAAAATTTCCAATTTGCACTACTGGTTCATCATAATTACTAGGTTTGTCATTAACTATCCTTTGAGTGATAGAACCTGGTGCTCCACAATCAGTACAAATAGCTGAAAGTTTTTGAACATATTCAGCACAACAAGCTATTTTTGCAGTTACTAAAAAAGGTTCATTTTTAAAATTTTTATCTAGTGCTGAAACATATACAATGTAACCACTATCTGCTAGTGTTTCACAAACTTCAACAATTGATTCATCAGCAAATTGTGCTTCATCAATTGCTATAACATGTGGATTCACATCAAGAGATAAAATCTTTTCAAATATTTCAAAAGGATGATCAAATTCTAAAGAATTCATTTTTCTACCATCTCTAGATTTAATTTCATTTTTAGATCTGGTATCAATTTTGGGTTTAAATACTTGGTAAATTACATCTGCATAATCTAATCTTTTTAATTTTCTTAAAAGTTCTTCAGATTTTCCTGCAAACATAGGTCCACAAATTAATTCAATTCAACCTCTTTCTTTTCCAAAAGCATTATTTTTCATATTTTCTAGTTCCTAAACATTAAATTTAAAAGTACAAATGTCACCATCATCTACTATATAATCTTTTCCTGCAAGTTTCATTTTTCCTTGCTTTTTTACTTCTTCTTCGCTTTTTAATTCAATTAAATCTTTATATTTAATAATTTCAGCTTTTATAAAACCTTTTTGAAAATCTGAGTGAATTATTCCAGCACATTCTGGTGCAGTCATTCCTTTTCTAAATTCTCAAGCTCTAACTTCTTTTTTCCCATATGTGAAATAGGTTTGTAAATTTAATTTTTCATAAGCTTTTAAAATTAATTTATTTAAACCTATTTCAAATATACCAAGCATTTCTAAAAAATTCATTTTTTCTTCTATATCCTCGATTTTAGATAAATCTTCTTCCAATTTAATAGCAAGTGGTATAACATTTTCTTTGCCAACCTTTTTTATTAGTTTTTGGTATTCATTATTTTTATCTAAATGAAGTAAATCTGATTCTGAAACATTTGCTACATAAATTACAGGTTTTAAAGTTAATAAAGAATAACTTTTAATTAATTGTTTTTCTTTTTCACTTAAAACTACAGTATTTGCTAACTGTTCATTTTTTAATGCATCTAAAATTTTTTCACAAGCCTCTTTTTCAATAAAGGCTTCTTTATCTCCAGATTGTGCTTTTTTAGAAATTTTTTGTAAACGATTATTTATTACATCTATGTCAGAAAAAATTAGTTCTAAATTTATAATTTCTAAATCTCTAATAGCATCAACTGAATTATTAACATGGGTGATATCATTATTTTCAAAACATCTAATAACATGACAAATAGCATCAACTTCTCTAATGTTATTTAAAAATTTATTTCCCAATCCTTCACCTTTGCTTGCACCTTTAACTAATCCAGCAATATCTACAAATTTGAATGTATTTGCAACTATTTTTTCAGGATTAATTAATTTAGCTAAATTATTTAATCTTTCATCAGGTACATTGACTATTCCAACATTTGGTTCAATTGTTGCAAATGGATAATTAGCCGCTTCTACTGAAGAATTAGTGATTGCATTAAATAAAGTTGATTTCCCAACATTTGGTAAACCAACAATTCCTGTTGATAAACTCATAAAAACTCCTATTTTTAAAATAAAAAAATGAATCAGTGATTCATTTATTAAATTTTTATTTAAATTAAGCTTTATTTAAAGATCCAAATAAAGTTATTTTTTCTAAAATTTTAGATTTAATTGCTTCATACCCAGGTTTTAATAATTTTCTTGGATCAAAGCCTTTTTTCATTTTATCCAAATCTTTTTCTTCTTCTATATATTTTCTTGTAGCTTCTTGAAAAGCAACTTGACATTCTGTATTAACATTAATTTTTACAACACCTAATTTAATTGCTTTTTTTATTTGATCATCAGGAATTCCAGTACCACCATGTAAAGTTACACCTATATCTCCAATAACAGAAGTAATTTTTTCTAATCTTTCAAAATTTAAACCTTTTCAGTTTTTTGGGTATAAACCATGAATGTTACCAATTCCAGCAGCTAGAACAGTTATAGGTAATTGTGATATTTTCTTACACTCTTCAATATCAGCTAATTCTCCATTGCCAATAACACCATCCTCTTCACCGCCTATTGTTCCAACTTCAGCTTCTAAACTAATGTCTCTGTTGCCAATTATTTGTAAAAGTTGTTCAACTTTTTTAAAATTTTGTTCAAATGGTTCATGAGAACCATCAAACATAACTGAACTAAACCCTGCTTCAATAGCTTGAATACATGCATCATAAGAACCATGGTCTAAGTGCATAACTACTGGTACAGTAATTTTTAAATTTTCTATCATTGCAGCTGTCATTGCAGCAACTGTTTTATAACCACACTGATATTTAGCTGCTCCTTCTGATAATCCAATAATAATTGGAGTGTTAGTTTCTTGTGCTACTGTTAAAATTGCTTTTGTTCATTCAAAATTATTTGTATTAATATGAGCAATTGCATATTTATTTTTTTTTGCATCTGCTAACATTTTTTTCATACTAACAAAAGGATAATTTACCTTTGCAATCATAATATTCTCCTAAAATAAAATAAGTGAAAACTATTCATCATCTGGTTCATTTTCTAATTCTTCAGATTCTTCTTCATCAACTTCTATTTCAAAATCTTCATCATCTTCATCATCAGAATCATCAGTTTCTTCATCACCATCTTTTTCTATATTTGTTGAAGATTTAATTTCTTCTTCAACAGTAATATCATCATCTTCAGAAACAATAATAGCTGAATCTAAGTTTTTTCCTGAATCTTCATCAATATATTCTTCAATCTCAGTTTCTTCTTCAACCTTTGTAACAGGTGGAATATATCCATCAATGTCATTTTCATAATATTCATCTAACCCAAACATTGAAGATGTAATTTTATTAATTTCTGATAGAGTAAAATACTCTCTTAAAGATCATCTTTGTTTTCCTAAAGAAATAAATCTAATATCTTGTAATAATTCAATGTAAAGATCACTTGCATAATCTTTAATTGATTTATCCTTTTTTAATAAAGCATTAAAAAGTTCTTTAAATGTAAATGGTGTATTACCAAATTTTTCTTTTGCATATTCATAAGTTATTTCAATTAAATGCTTGCTCATAAATTTATAGTTTTCCTTTTAAATCCTTTAAATTATACTAATTAATTAAACTTTTATTAATCAATATTATTTTATTATTTTCTTTTTTCTTTTCATTAAATGCTAAAATTTTTTCTGAAGGAAACTTAAATACTTCTTTTTTAGCTGAATCATAAATATTTATCATATTTTTTTCACCATCATAATAAATAT
>CAMWUV010000013.1 GCA_947177535.1 uncultured Mycoplasma sp. | reverse complement strand
ACAAAAAACTATCCAAGTAGAAAAAAATATTTATTATTATCTATTTGATAAATATTTATCACTTTTACAATTATTTTAAAATTACTTAAAAAATAAAAAAACAGAGAATAATAAAATCTCTGTTTTTTATATTAAAAATAAACAAAATAATTAACGTTTTGTAAATTGAGGTCTTCTTCTTGCACCTAATAAACCATATTTTTTTCTTTCTTTTACTCTTGAATCTCTAGTTAACATTTTAGAAACTTTCAAAGATTTTCTAAAGTCTTGATTAACAGCAAGTAAAGCTCTTGCAATTCCTAATCTAATTGCTCCTGCTTGTCCTGTAAAACCACCACCAATAACTTTTACAAATACATCAAAACTTTTTCTTGTATCAGTAATTACAAGTGGTTGTTCCATATCTTGAATAACTAAAGAATTTGGAAAATATTCACTTGGTTTTCTTTTGTTAATAAAAATTTTTCCAGTTCCTGGAACTAATTTAACACGTGCAATAGATGATTTTCTTCTACCTAGTCCTTTATACTCTACACTCATTTTTATTTCCTTTAATTATTTTTTATCTTTAGCTCAACTGGTTTTTGAGCAGTTTGTTTATGGTTATTGTCTTTGTAAACAAATAATTTTTTAATGATATTTCTAGAAAGTTTATTTTTTGGTAACATTCCTTTAACAGCTTCATAAATTAATTCATCTGAATATTTTTCAAGCATTTGTTTACCTGTTCTTTCTTTTAAACCACCAATGTATCCAGAATGTCTATATCATTTTTCTTTTTCAGCCTTATCAGAAGATAAAACAATTTTATCTGAATTGATAATAACTAAATAATCACCACAGTCAACATTAGGAGTAAAATCAGCTTTATTTTTGCCACGTAAAACATTAGCAGCTTCAACAGCTAATTTACCTAAAATAACATTAGATGCATCAATGATATATCACTTTTTATTAGCCATTGCTGCTTCATTTTTAACAAATGTTGTCTTTTGCATAAATAAAATAACTCCTTTAGTGCAACATCTTATATTATATCTGAAATTTTTACTTTAAATATATCAATATTAAAAAGAAATGAACTAGTATTCTAGTTCATACATTTCTTTTCCTTCTTTTATGATTTCTTCACTATTTTTTTTACCAGTACCACAAGGTATTAAATTACCAAAAATAACATTTTCTTTTAAACCATTTAAATTGTCTATCTGACCTTTTACACAAGCATCAGTTAGAATTTTTTTAGTATCTTGGAAACTTGCAGCAGCTAAGAAAGATCCTGTTTTTGAAGGTGCTTCATCTAAACCAAAAATTAAATTCACAGCAGTTGCTGGCATTAAATTATCTGACATTAAAAGTTTTTCATTTTCTTTTCTAAATGTATTAACATCAATAATTTGTCCAATAAATAATTTAGAATCACCAGAATCTTGAACTTGAACTTTATTAGTTAATTGTCTAATAATAACTTCAATATACTTATCTGCAATTTCAATCCCTTGTAAACGATAAACTTTTTGAACTTCTTTAATAATGTAATTTCTTACAACTTCAATTCCTGCAACTTTTAATAATTCTTTTACATCAATTGATCCTTCAGTAATTTTGTCTCCAGGTTTTACTTTTTGACCTTCAACTACTCTAAGTTGTTCATCAAAAGGTACTTTATATTGAACTGTTTCTTTAGAATTTTTAATCGAAACAATAGAAATATTAGGATTTTCTTTTGATTGTTTAATTGATTGTACTTTTCCTTCAACTTCAGAAATTAAAGCTTTTTCTCATTGTTTTGGTGGAATAATATCAAATAATTGTTTCAATCTTTCAAATCCTTGAGCAATGTTTGCACCACTACTAACTCCACCAGTATGGAAAGTTCTCATGGTTAATTGTGTACCAGGTTCACCAATTGATTGTGCTGCAATAACACCAATTGCAGTATATTTTTCAACAAGTTTATTTGTTGTTAAATCAGTACCAAAACATTTTTGACAAATACCATTTTCTTCTTTACAATGAAGCACACTTCTAACTTCTACTTGTTTAATTCCAGAATCAACAATAGAGTTGGCTGTTTTTTTATCAATAATTTCACCAGCTGGTGCAATTACTTTTTTTGTTTTTGGATGAACAACATCAAAAATAGGGGAACGATTAATTAATCTTTCATTTAAACTTTCAATTACTGAACCTGTTTTTGTATCTTCAATACTTTCTAAAACTGTTCCTCTAGTAGTTTTACAATCATCATTATTAACAATAACATCTTGTGTTGCATCTACTAATTTTCTAGTCATATATCCAGATTTAGATGTTTTCATTGCAGTATCAGTCATCCCTTTTCTAGCACCATAAGATGAATTAAAGTATTCACTAACAGTTAGTCCATCAATAAAAGAATTTTTAATTGGAACTTCAATTGTATCTTTAATAACTTTTGATTTTTGTTTTTGATCATAGTTATAAGACTTAGACATTAATCCTCTCATTCCAGAAAGTTGAGTAAAGTTTGAGATATTACCTCTAGCTCCTGAATTAGCCATAACTACAATTGAGTTATTTAAATATTCAGGTTTTTGGATTAATTTTTCTATATCTTTTGATACCTTATCAGTTACTGCACTTCATTCAGATACAACTTTTCTATATCTTTCATCATCAGTCAATAAACCTTTTTGGTAATAACGTTTCATTTGTTCAATCTTTTTGTCAGTTTCTTCAAAATATTTTTCTTTTTCAGTATATTCTGGAACATCAAATGCAGAAATAGTAGTTGCAGATTTTGTTGAATATTCAAAACCAATATCTTTAATCTTATCCATTGTTGATGGAACAATTTCTAAAGATGCTTCAGAGTATTCACGGTGTAAAATATTAACAATTTCAGATAAAGTTTTTTTGGTAAAAGCTTTATAAACTTTTTTATTTTCAATAAAAGTTCTAAAATCTTGTCCAAATTCAACTATATCATTATCAGTTAATTCTTCTAAATTATCTGGGTTATTTAAATAATGCATATCCTCAGGTAAAATATCATTTAAAATAACTTTACCAACTGTAGTAATTAAAATTCCTTCTTTAAAAAACTTTTTCTTTTTAAACTCTCTTGTAGGAATTCCAATAATTGAATGAACATGAACTTTTTTCATTTGATAAACAGTTTTAAGTTCATCAACACTATTAAATAACATTCCTTGACCTGGCATTCCTAATTTTTCCATAGTTAAATAATAATTACCCAAAACCATATCTTGTGTTGGAGTAATAATTGGTTTTCCATCCTTTGGTCCTAAAATATGTCATGAAGCTAATATAATTGTTCTAGCTTCAGCAACAGCTTCTGGAGATAAAGGAACATGAACTGCCATTTGATCACCATCAAAGTCAGCATTAAATGCAGTTGTTACTAATGGGTGTAATCTAATTGCTTTACCTTCAACTAAAATAGGTTCAAAAGCTTGAATTCCTAAACGGTGTAAAGTTGGAGCACGATTTAATAAAACAGGTCTTTGTTTTATTACCTTATTAATAATTGGTCAAATTGTGTCATCTTGACTTAAAACTAATTTTTCAGCAGATTTAATATTTGAAACTATTGGATCTTTTGGACTTCCATCATCATCTGTTTTTCTAATTAATTCATGAATAATAAATGGTTTAAATAATTTTAAAATCATTGAAACAGGAATTCCAACTTGATACATTTTTAATTCTGGTCCTATAACAATAACACTACGACCAGAATAATCAACTCTTTTTCCTAATAAGTTTTGTCTAAATAAACCTTGTTTTCCTTTAAGGTGTTCAGATAAAGATTTCAAAGGTCTTTTATCTTTACCAAGTAAAGGTTTTTTTCTAGAAGCATTATCAAACAATGCATCAACAGCTTCTTGTAATAAACGTTTTTCGTTATTCAAAATAATTAAAGGTGCATTATTTTGCATAACTCTTTTTAAACGTTCATTTCTTATAATAATTTTTCTATAAAAACTATTAATATCACTAGTTGTAAATTTTCCACCCTCTAATTGAATAATTGGTCTTGTATCAGGAGGTGTAACAACAATGTTTCTTAAAATCATTCATTCTGGTTTATTGTTTGAATCTTTTAGTCACTTAATAGCTTCTAATCTTCTAACAAGTTTTTTTGTTTTAACATCATTTGTATTTTCGCTTTTTCTAAGCTTGTCATAAATGTCATCATATTCTTTAGATAAATCAATTTTTTTTAATAATTCTAGAATTGCTTCAGCACCAATTCCAAAACGCATACCAGTAAAAGAACTTATAAAATTAAAAACCTCTTCAATACTAAAAGGCATATTAGACTCAGCTAATGTTTCATAAAAAGTTCTAGCAATTTTATATTTTATTGCATTTTCTGGAGATTTTTTTACATCAATTGACTCATAAATTTCACGTAATGTTTTTCTTAATTTACTTCTAGTTTCTTTAGAACTTTTTTGACTTGATAAATCTATCACTTCTTTAAAACTAAAATTTTTAGGATACTTGCCATTACCTTCATCTAAAACAATATAGTTAACAAAATAAACAACTTGTTCAATTTCTTTATATGAAATGTCTAATACCAAAGATATTTTTGATGGACAAGGTAATTCTTTTGTCATTCATATGTGTGCAATTGGAGCAGCTAATTCAATGTGTCCAACTCTTTCTCTTCTAACAATTGATTCAGTAATTTCAACACCACATTTTTCACAAACTTTTCCTCTAAATTTAATTTTTTTATACTTTCCACAAGCACATTCATAATCTTTTACAGGACCAAAGATTGCTTCATCAAACAAACCATCTTTTTCTGGTTTCAATGACTTGTAATTAATTGTTTCAGATTTAGTAACTTCTCCATTTGATCATTCTCTAATTTTTTCAGGAGATGCTAACCCAATTTGAATACTTGTAATTCTAGATGATTTTGAATTCATAAACTAACCAAATCCTTTCTATATATCCATTTCTTCAATAACTTTATCTTCTGCATCATTTTTAATTGCATTATCTGTCATTTTTGAAATGTAATCATTAATGTCTCTAAAATTTTTACCGTTCTTACCAGAATCATTGTTTTTTGTTATGTTAACTTGTAAACCCAAACCTTGTAATTGTTTAGTTAAAAGTTTAAAAGATTCAGGTAAACCTGATTCAGGAATTGATTTTCCTTTAATAATAGCATTATATGTATTATTTCTACCTTTTACATCATCAGATTTAATAGTTAATAATTCTCTTAAGTTATGAGCTGCTCCATATGCTTCAAGCGCTCAAACTTCCATTTCTCCAAATCTTTGTCCACCATTTTGAGATTTTCCACCAAGTGGTTGTTGAGTAATTTTTGAATAAGGACCTACAGATCTAGAGTGAATTTTATCATCAACCATGTGGTCTAGTTTTAACATATACATAACACCTACTGAAATCTCACCATCAAAATATTCACCAGTTCTACCATCAATCAATTTGAATTTTCCATTTTTTCCTTTACCTAGTTCATTATTAACTGGATCTATACCTGCTTCTGTCATTACATCTTTTAAGTCTGATCTATTAACACCTTCAAAAACAGGAGTTGCAACTTTGTAAATTAATTTTTCTCTAGGTATACCACTTCTAGATAATGCAAGAGATAAGTCAAAATCTGTAAATTCATTTTTTGCTTGTTTTAAATCTTTAATTTTCTTTTCAGAAATAATTTTTTCTATATTAGCAACTAAAGTTTTTGATGATTCTTCATTTAAACCAAAAAATAAAGAATAGTCTTCTGCTTTTTTCTTTTCAAAATAAAATTCTAAGACTTTCATTAAAACAAGTTTTTTCATAGCTAGACCTAAATGCAATTCAAGAATTTGCCCAATATTCATTCTTGAAGGAACCCCTAATGGATTTAACATAATATCAATTGGTGTACCATCTTCTAAATGAGGCATATCTTCAACTGGAACAATTTTTGAGATAATTCCTTTGTTACCATGACGACCTGCCATTTTATCGCCTATTTGAATTTTTCTTTTTTGAACTACATAAACTTTAATTTGTTCAATAACATCAGCATTTAATTCATAGTCATCTTCTACTTTGAAACGTTTAACCATTGCAACAGTTCCTTCACCACCATGTGGAACTTTTAATGAAGTTTCTTTATGATTTTTTGATTTATCACCAAAAATAGCTTGTAATAATTTTTCTTCACTTGTTAATTCAACTTGTCCTTTTGGTGAAATTTTACCAACTAAGATATCACCCTCTTTTACTTCAGCACCAACCATAATGATTCCTTCATCATCAAGATATTTTTTTGAAGATTCAGATACATTAGGAATATCTCTAGTAATTTCTTCATCACCATTCTTAGTTTTAAGACATTCTACAGAGTATTCAACAATGTGAATAGATGTAAAAATATCATCAATAAATAATCTCTTTGATAAAATGATAGCATCTTCATAGTTGTAACCACTTCAAGTTGTAAAAGCTACTAAAACATTTTGACCTAAAGCTAATTCACCATTAGACATTGCAGGACCATCTGCAATAGTTAAACCTTTAGTAACTTTATCTCCTAAAGAAACAATTGGAACTTGATTATTACATGTATTTTGATTAGATTTATTAAATTTAGTTAATTCATATTCTTTTTCATCTGAACCTGATTTAATTTTAATTACATTTCCATCAACATATGTTACAACACCTTCTTTGTTATCTGTATATACAATAGCCATACCAGAATCATGTGCTATTTTATATTCATTTCCTGTTCCAACAATTGGAGCAACTGGAGAAATTAAAGGTGTAGCTTGACGTTGCATGTTGGCCCCCATAAGTGCTCTGTTAGCATCATCGTTTTCTAAAAACGGAATTGAAGATGCAGCTATAGAAACAACCTGTTTTGGAGAAATATCAATAAAATCTACACTTTTGGAATCAAAAAATTCTCAAGAAGAACGGTAACGACAAAGTATTTTATCTTCTTTAAATTTGTTTTTTTCAACATTTAAGTTTGAACAAGCAATTATATATTCATCTTCTTCTAGAGCAGTTAATCACTTTATTTCGTCAGTAATAATACCGTCTTTAACAACACGATATGGTGTTTTTAAAAAACCATTGCTATCAGTACTTGCATAAGTTGCAAGCGACATAATTAAACCAATGTTCATTCCTTCAGGTGTTTCAATTGGACATATTTTTCCATAGTGAGAATAATGAACATCACGAATATCAAGGTTAGGATCTTCTCTAGAAATACCACCAGGACCCATTGCTGAAATTCTTCTTTTATTTGTTAATTCAGCAAGTGGATTTTGTTGATCTAAGAATTGTGTTAATTGATGAGAATTAAAAAATTCTTTAAAACTTATTTGAAAAGGTTTTGTATTAATAATTGATTTAACAGTTAATGCTTTCTTAACAGCTTCTTCTACTACTTCTTGAGACTTATTAGCTCCATCAGCTATTGCTAATTTATCATTAATAAATTTTTCAATTCTAACTAGTCCTGCTTGAGCTCTAGTTTTCAATAATTCATCAATTAACTTAAGTCTTTTATTCCCTAAATGGTCAATATCATCATATGAACCAATGTCATAATTTAGATTAATAACATAAGAAATAATTGATAATATATCTGAAATATTTAGTGTTGCTTTTTCAAAAGAAGTATCAGTACCAATTATTGGAATAAATTCTTCTTGTGAGTCATTGTCTTGATAAACATTAATTTTTTCATATCTTACTGGCCCACCAGTAAGTTTTGAAATTCTACTATCTAAGTTCACATCATGAATAATACCCAACTCTTCTGTTTTTGATAATTTTTTGATTATATCAAGTTCAGGTTTTTGAATTAAAGTATTTTTCTTAATAATTACTTTACCTTTGCTATCTTTTAAATCTTCTGCTAAAACTCTTTGATAAAGTCTTTCAGAAAGACGCATTTTTCTATTCATTTTATAACGACCAGCTTTAGATAAGTCAAAACTTTTAACATTAAAAAAATGGTTATAAATAATACTTTGATAACTTATATCTTTACTATGTAATTTAAATCGTGAATCAATACTTTTAGTAGAAATAGATAAATTTACAACCAAATCTTTTGCAGCTTTTTCAGAAATAATATTATTAATAATTTCTTCTAATTCTTTTTCTTTAGCAACATTTTTCCCTTCTTTTTCTAATTCAGTTTTTAAAGAAACATATTGTTTGTATAAATCTCTTAATTTAGTATCTACACCATAAGAACGTGAAACATCAGATGAAGATAAATTTTTTCTAAAACTACTTAACTCATCTGTGTCAAATATATCATTTTTATTATATATTTCATTATTCAATGAGTTTTTTATTAATTTATGATTAGCAAAAACATTTAAAATTTCTTTTTCATTTAAACCAATAGCTTTTAAAAATGCAGTAATTGAAACTGTATGAGTCGACTCACCTATTGCATCTCTAAACATAACTTGAATAAAATTTTTATTTTCTGGCATAAAAATAAAAAATAATGTTCCTTTGGAAGGAAGAATTTCACAAATATATCCTTCTTGAATTCTTTTTCTAGAATTACTTAATTTAATTTGTGACTTTGTTAAAATATAAGCTCCAGGTGATCTAACAATTTGTGAAATTACAAATTTTTCAATACCATTTACAATAAAAGTTCCTTTTTCTGTAATCATTGGTATATTAGCAAAAAAAATACCATCACTATTAGATGTTTTTGATTTTCCGCCCTTTGAACCTGTTTTTTTAACTTCTCCAGATTCATTATCTATAATTTGCAAATTAACATATAATGGTCTATCAAATGTTTTTCCTTCATTACGAGCTTGCTTTTCAGATCTTTTTGGATCTTCTAATTTCATATCAATATATTCTAAAGTATATCTTTTACCAATAGAATTTATTGGAAAAATGCTTTTAATGGTATTTTCTAATTCTTTTTCTATAAATCTATTAAATGCATCTTTTTGAAGATTTAAAAGATTTGGTTCATCAAAGTTTTTCTCTATTTTTGAATAATCTCTTCTTAAAACATACTTAGATAATTTATTATCAGTAAAACTTTTCTTACTCATGTTATTAAAATTGCTCCCCATTCTGCTGATGATTTGTTATATAAAAAACTTTAAAAAACATTTAAAGTATAATTATATAGTATATCTAGAGAATTATAATATATTTTGTTTTTTTCAGAACAAAAAATATGAAATTTTGTAAACAACATTTCAATATAATTAATAGTAAAAAATTATAACTTATTTAAAATACAGTCATTAT
>CAMWUV010000012.1 GCA_947177535.1 uncultured Mycoplasma sp. | reverse complement strand
ATCTGTGTTGTTTCCTTCAGCTTTCCCTGCAGATTGTTTGTGTTGATATAATTAAAAATGTTTTTGAATTGATAGATAATTTTTTTAGTAAAAATTATGAAAAAATAGTTAATCAAATAAATTTATTTGAAATTTCAAAAATAGATTTTTTGGAAATTTTTAATGTTTTAGTTTCTCAGTTATTTTCTATAAAATTGTATAGATTAAATTATTTAAAAAATAAGAGTTATTCAAAAATTTGTGAAGATTTTTCAGTGCAAATGTTTCAAATAGAAAAAATAAAAAAACTTATTCTTAATTTAGACATTTTAGAAATTGATATATTTTTAAATAATTTGTTAAAATTGAATATACTTTATTTGAGTAAAAACAAACAATTATCAATGTATTTAAAAGTAATTCTTCTGAATGGAGGTGAGTATGGATTATAAAGAACTAAAAAAATTGTATGAAACACAATTTGATACTTTAACAAAATTACTTGAGAACAAAAACTTTGTTTCTCTAATGAAAGAAGATGAATTGTTTAAAACAAATTTTATTGATCAAATTTCTGTTTTAAAATTTTTAGAAAAAAAATTATCTGATCCAAACTTAATTGAAAAAGAAATCTCCAATTCTAAAAAAAAGAAAAAAAAATTAGATTTAATTGACATTAAAGATCTAAATAAATCAAGTGATTGTTCTTTACAATTTGTTACAGTTGTTGGACAATTAGGTTCTTTAAATGATTTTAAAGAAATTAAAAAAACTGAAGAAATAAAAGATGTAATAAAATATTTTGATGTTTTTTTAAAAAATACCTATAAAACAAATGTTAAAAGTTTTTTAGAAAATAGTTCTAATGAAACTTTTAAAGCAGAAAAAGTTTCTAATAATGATTTTTTTAAAAAATCATCAAATACTAATAATCATAATAACAATGAAAGTTTTGCTAATCCATTTATGGGTGGATTTGCATCACAAAATAATATGTCATATGATATTTGAAAAGAACAACAAGTACTTATTACAGCAAATCAGCAATTAAAAAACTTAATAGATAGTGGTGAATTTTATTTATATAAATCTAAACCAAAATTTTTTATCATAAATAAAACGATATTAGCTTCCATTCTTGTATTTATATCTTTGCTATGATTGATAGTGTTTTTATTACAAATAGTAGTTACTTCTGAACAATCTCCCTATTATGGTCTTCTATTTTTTGGTTCTCCTAGTTCTCCAGGTCTAGTTTCAGTTGTGGCAGGAAATGACATTTTTTCATATATTATTACCATTTTATCAATTACTTATTTTTCAATATGGTGTTATAAACTTTTAAAAAAATCAAAATCAGAAAATGAACTTTTTGCTTTTGATAAAAAATCTGCATGTATTGTTATTTTTCTTGTTTTGATTATTGGGTCAATATTCGCTTTTTTATTATCAACATGAATTCCAAATTTAAATCCAGTAATAAATTTTGATAATAGTAACAAAGTAACTTATGAAAATATTATTCCACAAAATTCAAACACTGCAAAATTAGCTTTTGAATGTTGTGTTTGAATTACACTGGTTAGTGTTTGTTCACTTTTGTTTCTTGTTCTTTGAGTAATTATATGCTGAATTTATGCACCTAAACCAGATGGTGAAAGAATTCAATTAAAATTAGAAGAATTATCAAAGTCAATAAGAGAAATGCAAGCATAAAAACTAAAAGTAAAACTTTTAGTTTTTTTTATAAAAAATTTTATACAGATAAAATAATAAAAAATACAGGAAAAAAAATGGATAAATTTTTGGTTAAAAAAACATCACAGCAAAAAATAATGGAATTCTTTTTTCCTTTATATCCAATCAAAGTCTTTTCTAATATTAGTTCAATTACAGTACTATCAGTATTAATAGCTTTAAGGATGGTTTTGCAATTAACATCTTTTTACATACCAATTTTTAGTTTTTCTATTTCTGTTTCATGAACACCTTTAATTATCATTGGTTGGTTATATGGTCCAATATATGGTTTTGTTGCAGGTTTTATTACAGATTCTCTTGGAATGCTAATGTCTGGTAGTGTTTGGTTTTGGTTATATGCAATTCAAGAACCAATGGTTGGCTTAATATCTGGTATTTTTTCTTATTTTTGTAGGTGAAGAATATTAAAAAATAAAGAAGAAAAAAAATCAAAAATTATTGATTTTATTATTTTTGATTTTTTTCTTGTTTTCTTTTCTGGAATTTCTATTTATTTTTTAATTTTTTTTACAAATAATTCTTTTTCTTTTGAAGGTAAAAGCAGTTTAGAAGAAATATTTTTTATTTATTCTAAGTGAATTATTTTAGGAGTAATTAGTTTCTTTTTTATTTTTTCAAATATTTTAGAAATTATTTTTTATAAAAAATTTTCTAAAAATTTTATTTTATGTTCATGAGTTATTTCTTTAGTGTGTATTTTATCAATTTTAATGTCCTTTCTTTTAGGACCTATTTCTGCTAATGAATTTTATAAATATATGTATGGATTTGATTCACCATATTTTGTAAAATATGGATTTATTTTTTATTTAATTCCAAGAGTTTTTAAAGAATCTATAAAAGCACCTATACAAGTTTTCATATTGATTATTATTATTCCAATAGCATCTAATTATGTTGATAAAATAAAAATATCTAAATTTTTAAAATGAAATAGTATTAATAAAAAAACATAGATATCATCTATGTTTTTTTATTATAAATATCTATGATTTATTATTATTTAAAGCTAATCTTTGTTTTAATCTATCAGCTTTATTTTGTTTGATAATTCCTTTAGATAAAGCAGAATCAATTTTTTTATAAGCAAGGTTTAAATCTTTATCAGATTTTGTAGTACGTGTTTTTTTAATTTGAGTTTTCATTGCAGATTTTTGTGAATGAACAACTACATTTCTTGCCTTATTTTGTTTGTTTCTCTTTATATTAGATTTAATATTTGCCATTAATTTTCCTCTACATTAAACACTATATTATAATATTATATTGTATTAATTTATAGATAAAAAGTTGATAATATGGATAATAATTTACTACTAATTCTATTAATAGTCTTAGTTCCTGTTGGAATTTTTTTTTGATGAAAAAAAAGAAAGAAAAATCAAAGTACAGCTGGTGCTGTACATAAAAGACATGAAGGAAATGAAGTTAGAGACACTATTAAAAAATTTTTAAAATCCAATGGTGAGGTTGGTAAAGAACTTGTTGAATCATATGTTGTTAAAAGACCTGACCCATATGTCATTAATAGAGCTTTATCAAAAGAAGATCAAGAAAAGCAAAAAAAATTAATAAAAGAAAAAAAAGATCAAGAAAAGCAAAAAAAATTGGAATACAAAAAAGAAGGAAAAACATATAAAAAAGAAAAGCCAAGAGAATTATATGTTGTTCTTTTTGTTACACGTAATTCTAAAACCGGTGTTGAAGATAAACCTAGAGCAATAGAATGTGAAGTAAAAAATATTAAAAAAGGAAATAGTAAAAAAAGTCCAGTAGAGAAAAAAATTATTACATTAGGTGAAAGAAATTATGAAGAAGAAAGTAAATGAATTTTACCTATTAAACTAGCTGAAGAAAATAAAATTAAAAAAGAATATGCAAGACAACAAAAATACAAAAAATTAAATTTTGTTAAATCAATTAAAGAAAAAAAAATGAAATCAATTGAAAATGATCCAGAAAAATTAACTTTATATAAAGAAAAACAAATTTTAAAAGAAGAAAAAAAATTATTAAAAAAACAAGAAAAAGAAAAGAAAGAGAAAGAAAAATGGGAGAAAAAAGAAACTGTTGTGAAAGTCAAAAAATAGTTTTTATGGGCACTCCTGAAATAGCTACTTTTGCATTAAATGCTTTGCTTGATAAAAAATACAATGTTGTAGCAATAATTTGCCAACCAGACAAAATTTCTGGCAGAAAAAAAGAAATTATTTTTTCAGAAGTTAAAAAATTAGCTATTGAAAAAAAAATTATTTTTTTTCAACCAACTATAATGAAAGAAATTAAACAAGAGTTGACCAGCTTAGAACCATTTGCTTTTGTTACTTGTGCTTTTGGACAATTTATTCCTGATGAAATTTTGTCAATTCCTAAATTTGGTTGTATTAATGTACATGCTTCTTTATTGCCAAAATATCGTGGAGGTGCTCCAATTCATTGAGCAATTATAAATGGAGAAACTGAAACTGGTGTTTGTTTAATGAAAACAATAAAAAAAATGGATGCTGGCCCTGTTTATTGTGAAAGAAAAATTGATATCAAAAATAATGAAACAACTTCTTCTCTTTTTAAAAGAATGAATAATTTAGTTTATGAAATAGTTTTTAATGATTTGGAAAAAGTTTTTTCTTGTGAATACAAACCTGTAAACCAAGATGAATCAAAAGTAAGTTATGCATATAATATTTTAAAAGAAAACGAAAAAATAAATTTTTTTCAAAAAGCTGAAAATATTAAAAATTTAATTAGGGGTTTATCAGATATTCCAGGTGCATATTGTGAATTAAATAATAAAAAAATTAAATTATTTAATTGTACTGTAACTGACAATAAGTCACTTAAAAAAGCTGGAACAGTTATTAATGTTTCTAAAGATGGAATAGAAATTGCAACTTTGGATTTTAATATTTTAGTAAAAGAAATTCAATTAGAGGGTAAAAAAAGAAATTTTGTTAAAGAATTAATAAATGGTAATTTGGAAATCAAACAAGATTGTTTATTAAAATAAAATAATTATGGAAAAAATAGAAAAAAAATATATTAGAAATTTTAGCATTGTAGCACATATTGATCATGGTAAATCTACTATTTCAGATAGAATAATAGAATTTACAAATACTTTAACAAGTAGAGAAATGAAAAATCAAATTCTAGATTCTATGGATATAGAAAGAGAAAGAGGGATAACAATAAAATTAAATGCTGTTCAAATTATTTATCATAACCCTAAAGATGGCAAAGACTATTATTTCCATTTAATTGATACCCCTGGACATGTTGATTTTACATATGAAGTTTCAAGAAGTTTAGCTGCTTGTGAAGGAGCTTTGTTAATAGTTGATGCTTCTCAAGGTGTAGAAGCACAAACACTATCTAATGTTTATTTAGCATTAGAAAATAATTTAGAAATTGTACCTGTAATAAATAAAATTGATTTACCTTCTGCAGACGTTGAAAGAGTTAAAAAACAAATTGAAGAATCAATTGGCTTAGATTGTTCTGATGCACCTTTGGTATCTGCTAAAAGCGGATTAAATATAGATAAAATAATGGAAGCAATTGTTAATAAAATTCCAGCACCTTTAGATTCTGATGATAATAAACCTTTACAAGCATTAATTTTTGATTCTTATTATGATGCATATAAAGGTGCTGTTTGCTTAGTGAGAATAAAAAACGGACAAATTAAAGTAGGTACTAAAATTCAATTTATGTCTAATAAAGAAACATTTTTAGTTACTGCTGTTGGTGTTAATACCCCCAAAATTATTAATAAAGAAAAATTAGTTGCTGGAGAAGTTGGATGAGTTGCTGCATCTATTAAAAATATTAAAAGTATTAGTGTTGGAGACACCATTACAGATGCTTCTAATCCTGCTTTAGAATCTTTGCCTGGATATAAAAAAATTCTTCCTATGGTGTATTGTGGTTTATATCCAATTGATAGTACACAATATGAATTATTTAAAGAAGCTTTGGAAAAAATTTATTTGTCTGATTCTTCTTTAACTTATGAGTACGAAACTTCACAAGCTTTAGGATTTGGAATAAGATGTGGATTTTTGGGTCTATTACATATGGATGTAATTAGAGAAAGATTAGATAGAGAATTTAATATAGCTTTAATTGCTACAGCTCCTTCAGTTGTTTATAAAGTTGTCATGAATGATAATAAAATTTTAGAAATTGATTCAGCAGCAAAATTACCTGATAAAACATTGTATAAAGAAATTCAAGAACCTTTTGTTAAAGCTCAAATTGTTGTTCCAGATGAATATCTAGGTAATGTTATGGAATTATGTCAAAATTATCGAGGTGAATATATTGATTTAATTAATGTTGATATCAGC
This sequence comes from uncultured Mycoplasma sp., assembly GCA_947177535.1. GTDB lineage: Bacteria > Bacillota_I > Bacilli_A > Mycoplasmatales > Mycoplasmoidaceae > Malacoplasma. The sequence goes on along the minus strand of CAMWUV010000012.1, from coordinate 3,552 downwards.
AGAAAAAAAGTAGTTTATCTTATTCCTCTTGCTGAAATTATGTATAGTTTTTTTGACAAATTAAAATCATGCTCTAAAGGCTATGCAACTTTAGATTATGAAATAACTAATTATATGAAACAAGATTTGGTTAAAGTAGATATTTTGCTTAATGGTAATAAAGTAGATGCTTTATCAACTATCATGCATCGTCAATTTGCTAGTGAAAGATCAAGAAAAATTTGTTTGAAGCTAAAAGAAAACATCCCAAAACATCAATTTGAAATTCCAATCCAAGCAGTAATTGGAGGTAAAATAATTGCTAGAGAAACAGTTTCTGCAATGCGAAAAAATGTTTTAGCTAAATGTTATGGTGGTGACATTACTAGAAAGAAAAAATTACTAGAACAACAAAAAGAAGGAAAAAAGAAATTAAAAGCAATTGGGAATGTTTCTGTTCCTCATGATACTTTTGTTAAAATTCTTTCAGAAGATTAATTTTAATAAATAAACCTTAATTTTTAAGGTTTTTTCTTATAATAAATTAAATAATATTTTGAAGAATTATTTTATGACAACAAAAAAATTAAATAGCAAGACAAAAATTTTAATTGTTACTGGTGGAGTTTTTTCAAGTCTTGGAAAAGGTGTTGCTTGTTCAAGTTTAGGGGCAATGCTAAAATGCTTTAATATGAAAGTATTAATTATGAAATTTGACCCATACCTTAATGTTGATGCAGGTACTATGTCTCCTGGTCAACATGGTGAAGTTTTTGTTACAGAAGATGGACATGAAACAGATTTAGATATTGGGAATTATGAAAGATTTTTAAATATTAATTTACCAAAAGAATCAAATGTAACAGCGGGTAAAATTTACTATGAAACTTTAAAAAAAGAAAGAGATGGAAAATTTTTGGGTGCTACTGTTCAAGTTGTTCCTCACATTACTGATGCAATATCTGAAAAAGTAATTGATTTATGCAATAAATATGAACCTGATTTTTTAATAGTTGAAGTTGGTGGTACTGTTGGTGATATAGAATCAGTGCCATTTCTTGAATCACTTAGACAATTAAAATCAAAGTATCGTAATCAAGTTATGTTTATTCACACGGTACCTTTAATTGCTTTACTAACTAGTAATGATCTTAAAACTAAGCCATTACAACACTCTGTAAAGGAATTAACATCTTTTGGAATTTTTCCTAGTTTGCTACTTGTGCGATCAAAAGATGAATTAACAGATACTTTAAAAAATAAAATTAATTTAACTACAGGAATTAAAAAAGAAAATATTTTTTCTCTAATAAATCTAAAACATATTTATTTAATGCCTGAATCTTTGGAAGTACAAAAAATCCAAAATTCTATATTTGAATATTTTAAGTTAAAAACTCCAGAAAGAACAGGTTATAGAAATTGAGATAATTTTGTTTCTTTAATAAAAAAACCCAAAAAATACAAAGCAAGAATTGCTATTGTTGGAAAATATTTAGATGCATCAGATACTTATTTATCAGTTATTTCTAGTTTGGAAATTTCCTCTTTTCATTTAAATACAGAAATTAGAATTGAATTTATTGATTCTTCATCAATTACTAAAGAAAATGTTTCAGAATTAAAATTTTATGATGGAATTTTGGTTCCAGGTGGTTTTGGAAACAGAGGAATTGAAGGAAAAATTTTAGCAATTCAATTTGCAAGAGAAAATAATATTCCATTTTTTGGAATTTGTTTAGGAATGCAATTAGCATGTATTGAATTTGCTAGAAATGTTTTGCACATAAAAGATGCTAATAGTACAGAATTTGATGAAAATACTTTAAATCCTGTAATTACTATTTTAGAAGGAAAAGAAAAAGATCACAATTTAGGTGGTACTTTAAGATTAGGTAATTTTGCTTGTTGTATAAAACCTAATTCTAAAACTTATAGTATTTATAAAAGAAATGAAATTTTTGAACGTCACAGACACCGTTATGAATTTAATCCAAAATATGCAGGTATTTTTCTAAGCAAAGGTTTTATTTTTTCAGGAATAAATAAAGAAAAAAATTTAGTAGAAATTATTGAAATACCAAATCATAAATTTTTTATAGCTTGTCAATTTCATGCAGAATTTACTACAAAAATTTTAAGTCCTAATCCTATTTTTTATAGCTTTTTAGAAGCAGCAAGAAAAATTATTTAAATATGGAAAAAGAAGAAAAAAAAATAAATTGATTTATTGGACATATGAAAAAAACAGTTGATGTTATTTCAGATAAAAAGAAAAACATTGATTTTGTTTTAGAAATAGTGGACTCAAGACTTCCATATTCATCATCTAATAGTGAACTATTGAGTATTTTTAACAATAAACCTATAGTACAAATAGCATTAAAAAGTGATTTAATAGATTTTAAAAATCAAGACAAAAATTTATTTTATGCTTCTGTTAAAAATCAAAAAGACAAGAATAAAATTATTAACTACATTAAATCAAAATTAGAAAACAAAAAAAAATCATTAATAAAAAAAGGCTTAAAAAATCCTATTTTTATAGGTATGGTTGTAGGTTTACCAAATATAGGTAAATCATCATTAATAAATTTTTTGTATAATAAAAAAATTTTAAATGTTGAAAATAGACCAGGTGTAACAAGAAAATCTGAAAATATTAAAATTTCTGATTTTTTATATCTTATTGATACTCCTGGTGTGTTTTTCAAAGATGTAAAAACTTATGAAATGGGATTAAATTTAGCTTTAATAAACTGTGTAAATAGAGAATTGGTAAATAAAAAAGATTTGATTATTCATTTATTTAATAAAATTTTAAATAACAATCAAGAAAATATTTTTGAATCAATTTTTAATGTTAATCATTTAAATTTAACAGCTAATGAAATACTGAACAATATTTTAGAAAAAAATAAAATAAGTAGCGACAAAGAAACAAATTTTTATAATTTAATTTTAAAAAAAATTATTGATGATCAAAAAATAAAAATTTATTTAGAATAATTTTTTAATTTTTTCTCATTTTTTTTACCTTACTAATATGTAGCTACAATAGAGCTACTGGAGGAAAATTGAGAAACGTTTTGCTGTATTTCGCTGTCAAACACAATGGTGATTGAGAAAAAATTTATTCTTCTATTTCTAATAAAGAAATGGTTAGCAATGAAATTTGTTTAGAAACAAAAAATTTTGTTAAAAAAGAATGATTAACAATTTTGGATAATAATTATCCAGAAGAGCTTAAAAAAATTTTAAAGCCACCTTTTATTTTGTTTTATGAAGGGAACAAAAATTTATTAAGTAAGAGTAGTTTAAAAATTTCTTTACTTGATGATTTTATTAAAAATAAAGATTTTGAAAAAATAGAAGATAGTTTAAGTGAATTTGTTTTTATTATTCATTATGAAAAAAAAGAAATTATTAAAAAATTAATTGATTTAAATATTTCTGTTGTTGCTGTTTCAGAAAAAGGAATTAAAGAAATAGAAAATGATGACACTTACAAACTATTATTAAAAACAAAAAATTTAATTATTTCAGAAAATTATTCTTCTAAAGAAATTAATT